>NZ_JAPZQM010000057.1:0-6169 GCF_027530565.1 Microcystis sp. LE19-10.1B
GTGTCAGTCCGGGTCGCGACCATAAGACCAGAACAGAGTGAATCTGTTAAGGCAGGTGCGGAACCCCGCAAGGGAAAGAAGCAGAAACCTAAATCGTGAGGTTTGGGAATCACCGTCCGTTTACGGCGGTGAGGATGTCAAGCTCCCGTGTTACTATCGGTAATTAGTAATCGGCCAACATAGTGGTGTGAGCTTATTTACTTCTTATCGTTTACTGTTTACTTTCGAGATACTCATGTTGCTCTTGCGTTATGGTATTACCGTGAGTGCGGTGCTTGGGTTGATTTTCTTGGCTGAATCCTCGGTTAAGGCACAAACTCAGTCCGCTGCCGATTTATTGAAGAAACCCCGACCTACTGCCAATCCAGTGTCTCAATTACCCGGTCCCTCGGCGGCACCGGCAACCACGGAAGCGGATCCCAAAGCCCCCAATTATCTTAATCCTAGTGGCAATCCCCTAATTTTTCCCACCAAACCAGATGAGGTGAATATTAGGGTAGTACAACCGATCACCTTAAATCAAGCGATCGAATTAGCTTTAAAAAATAATCAGACCTTACAGACAGCCCGGGTCGATTTAGAAATCGCTCGCGCCCAATTAAAGGAACAACAGGCGGCCTTATTACCCACGGCCCAAGCGGAAACCAGTCTCACTCAAGATCAATCGGCAGCTGACCAAAGACAGAATAATTTGGCTCGTCAACAGGGAATCCCAGCAGTTAGACCCGAAGATAGTACCAACTTTCAGGGTAGTGTTCGCATCGTCTATGGGGTTTATACAGGGGGTGAACGGACAGCCCAGATCAAAAGGGCCGAAAAAGTGATCCGGCAACGGGAATTAGAGGTGGAACGAGTCTCGGAACAAACTCGTTTTGATGCCACCGATGCCTATTATGAATTGCAGAGGGGTGATGCTCAGGTAGCGATCTCCCAAGCTGCGATCGAAGATGCTAGTCAAAGTTTACGGGATGCTCAATTATTGGAACAAGCGGGACTAGGAACCCGATTTGCTGTCCTACAGGCGGAAGTTGACCTCGCTAACGCTAACCAAGACTTAACCCGGGCGATTTCTACCCAGCGTATTTCCCGACGGCGACTGGCACAGATATTGAGTGTCGGTCAGCACATCGAGTTAACCGCTGCCGATGAGATTCGCGAGGCGGGAACTTGGGGCTTAAGTCTTGATGATAGTATCGTTTTGGCCTACAAAAATCGCGCGGAATTAGAACAACAACTCTTACAACGGGAAATTAGCGCAGAAGACCGCTCGATCGCCATTTCGGCGGTGATTCCCCAAGTGGACCTTCTGGGCGAGTATAATGTCCTCAACGATCTCAGTGATGAAGCTGGTTTTGGCGATGGTTTTAGCGTCGGTGGTCGGATTCGTTGGACTTTCTTTGATGGTGGTCGTGCTTTTGCTCGCGCTCGTCAAGCGGAAAGAAATATCGATCGCGCCGATACGGAATTCTCCCTCCGTCGCAATGAAATTCGCCTTCAGGTGGAGGAATCTTACTATAATTTGATTTCTAACCAAGAAAACATTAAAACTTCGCAAAAAAGCATTGAATCCGCCACGGAAAGTCTGCGATTAGCCCGTTTACGGTTTCAGGCGGGTGTGGGAACCCAAACGGATGTGATCAACTCCCAACGGGATTTAACCGATGCCAGAAGCCGTTATCTACAGGCGATCGTTGATTACAATAAATCCTTAAATAGTCTCCAGCGAGCGATTAGTAATTTACCAGACAATCGTTTGTTTGAAGTGCGTTAATTGTGGGATTTATCGAGGTGTGGTGTGGGGGGAGATGGCCAAATCTCCCCTATTTTAACGAGTTTCGATGATTCTAATCTGTTGTTCCCGCAATTGCTGCAGGGTGGGAGTTTCCTGTAGTTTTTGCACCTGCGGACGCAGATTATTACAACGAGAGGAATTAATGCTACCGCATTGATTTTCGATCGTGTTCAGTCGCCGCTGCTCGATTTGGGGACTGGTACGAAAATTCCATTGGTGATTGTACTGATGATATTTTTGGTAAGCGCAGGACTCATACCCCGCTAAACAACGCTCACTGATGGGAAATTGGGCCACGACTAGGTTGCCGCTAACGCAAACCCAACCCAGACCCAGAAACAAACCTGACAATAAAGAATTTCTAGTGATCATCGCCAATATACCTCGGTGCTCAAAAAATGTAGTCTCAGGATTGGCGGCCATGACGGTAATTGCCCGGCAGACTCTCGATCATGATTCCACCTCTTTTATTCTAGTCAATTTTTCTCGCCCCGCCCACGATAGCTGAAAACAGCCCATTCCTAGCTTAAGATCACTGGGTTAGCTGATCATAAATTAGACGGCTTTTTTTCTAGGCCGCTTGCAGAACATAGAAGGTATAACCATAGAAGTTGCTGAATTTCTCAAAAAGTTTCATCTCTTCTTCGGTTTCACGAATAACCGATGAGCTACTTGGGCTGATTTCCAGCTGCCCGATTCGCTCACGGAGAGGTTGATAATAATTTAGCCACCAAAGCTGACTGGGCAGCCTCTGGGTAGAAAGTACCTTAAAACCAGACCTATTAGCCCGAACGATATTCTCAAACTCATTACCCATCATAGGATAGGCGTTTTGCCAATAGGCCACAGCCGGCTCTGGCAGCTCATCAGTAAACCAACTCATCTCCGAGATGACGGCGATCCCGTTGTTAGAAACAAGCGGTCGCCAGATTTTAAGAGCCTGCTCAAACCCAAGATTATAAGCAGCCCCCTCAGACCAAAGTAGATCAACTGAACCCACTGACCAATCAAGTTTAGCCATGTCACCATGAATTGGAATGATTAAATGCTCAAGACCAAGCTGTTTTGCTCGGGTTTTGAGTTCGTCGATAAAAACCGACGAGGAATCCACTGCCATGACAGGGCTTTGGTAGTATTGTGCCAGCAGTAAAGCACTAGCACCACTTCCACATCCTAGATCGGCAATTCGCGGCTTGAGGGGCAAAATAGAGAGATTACTCAAAATTTTTAGGGAGAAGTCAGAGTCGCCGGGCCCTTTACGGTCAAGTCCGCGGTGTAAATCAGTTAAAGCGGCAACATACTCAGTTTGATTGTCTGTAGTCATAGAGATTTTTGCTGGCTCTAATAGCTGAAAACAGCCCATTCCTAGCTTAATCGGTTAGGCGATCGTTCCCGTCAGGGGGGAACTAGGACTAGCATAGGACTTAATCGGCATTCTTCCCGCTAAATAGGCTAAACGTCCCGCTTTTGCTGCCATTGCCATGGCTTGGGCCATCATAGCTGGATTGGCCGCCATAGCGATCGCACTGTTAATTAATAAAGCATCCGCACCCATTTCCATGGACCGGGCCGCTTCTGAGGGTGTACCGATCCCGGCATCTACCACCACGGGAATTTGGGCCGATTCGATGATAATTGCGATATTTGCCTCATTTTTCAGCCCCTGTCCCGACCCGATCGGCGATCCCAGCGGCATAACCGTGGCGCAGCCAGCCTCCTCTAAACGTTTGGCTAAGAGAGGATCGGCGTTAATATAGGGCAGTACGGCAAAACCTTCTTTAACTAATTGTTCCGCCGCTTGCAAAGTTCCGATCGGATCGGGTAATAAATATTTAGGATCGGGAATAACTTCGAGTTTAATAAAGTTATTGTCTTCCTGTCCCAATAATTTGGCCATTTCTCGCCCTAAACGGGCCACCCGAATCGCTTCTTCGGCCGTTTGACAACCAGCAGTGTTGGGTAACATCCAGATTTTCGACCAATCGATCGCCGCTGCTAATCCCTCATGGCCGGGTGCGTTCGTTTGTACTCGTCTAACGGCGACGGTGACAATCTGACATTCACTGGCACTAATACTTTCCTGCATAGTCGTCAGATTGGCATATTTGCCAGTCCCAGTCATCAAGCGGGAGTGAAAGGTTTTCCCGGCAATGGTGAGGCGATCATTCTGGGGCGATAAAAGTGCTTGGGGTTTATTCTCAATAATAGTTAAGGACATAGATGGAATAGTAATGGGTGATGGTTGATTAAAGCGATCGCAGCTAAAATGGGTCAAAATGGGATTAACTTTGTCATTAATCACCAGGTCAGCAATCAAGGAAGCAGTGACGGGAGCGAGTAAAATGCCATTGCGATAGTGACCAGTAGCTAAAATCAGGTTATCACAGCTACTGCGGCCTAAAATGGGCAATTCATCCGCTGTACCCGGACGGAATCCCCACCACATTTCCTCGATTTCCCAGTCAGCTAAAGGGGGATAGAGACGGGTAGCGCGCGCAAAAAGGGCTTGTAGTCCTTGGGGTGTATTACCCGTTTGCCAGGCCACTTTTTCGGAAGTGGCCCCGATAATTAAACGACCATTGCGACGGGGAACCAGATAGGTTTGCGGACCGAATAAAACCCTAGCTAAGGTCTGGTTAGGGGGCATTTTTACTGCGGCCATTTGACCTTTGACGGGATGGATAGGGAGGGGTAAAAGTTGACTCGTCCAGGATCCCGCCGCTAAAATGTAAATTTTTGCTTCTAATTCCCCAATTGAGGTATAAATACTCTTGACTTTTCCCTGCTTTTGCTGTATGGCGTGGACTTCTATGCCTTGGCGAATTTCTACCCCTAAATTTTCGGCCGCTTGTTGCAGCCCAGTCACTAGCTGCCGGTTATCCACTTGTCCATCGTCGGGATACCACCAACCACCGATCACATCTTTACCTAGTCCGGGTTGGTAGAGGTGAACTGCATTGCTGTCTAACCAAATTTTATTAGCTGTATTGGCAGTAATAGGCTGATCTAGCTCGTAAACGGGAGCAAGAATACCACAGGGATAGTAACCGCTGTTTATCCCCGTTAAATCCTCGATTTTGCGGCTCCACTCTGGATATAGCCAGCGTGATCGCAGACAAAGATCGAGAAACGGACCCGGGGGAATCCCCTCCGCATGGGGGGCCAACATTCCCGCAGCCGCACGACTAGCGGCCTGAGCTATATCTCGAACTAGGAGGGTAACTTTTGCCCCGCGCAATTGCAAATCGACGGCGATCGCTAATCCGATGATACCACCGCCTACGATCAAAATTTCGCTAGTTGAGTTCTTGACCCTCCCATGGCTAAAAGCGAGGGATTCTTGGTTCAACGACATGGCTTAAAAATCTAAAGGAAATGTAACCTTGATCCTAACTCGCAATTAGTCAGCCGAGAGGAGGGAGAAGTGAGGCTACTGGCATAATTTAAGATTAAGATGATTTTTAGTCAATCTTTTCTAAGCTTCCCTTTTTCTTTAGAGCATTATGACTTCCCCTGCTGTCGATCGAGTTTATCAAGGTCAATTCGGAGAGTTTACGATTACGGATAGCGATCGCCTAGGGGTGCGTCTCTACCGTCTGGGTTTAAATTTAGCGGCTTTTAGTTTCGCTGTCGCTACAATTATAGTCCTCACCCGACCGCAATTACTGCCCCTGACTAACCTTTTATACATGGGTTTTTGTCTGGGGTTAGGCATCAGTTTATTGACTATCCATATTTATTTAATTCCCCTCCATCGTCTCCTGCAATTTTTTTGGCTAATCGGGGCGATTACTTCCCTAATTTTCAGCCTCTATTCTCACCTTTCTCCCCTAGAATTTGTCTATAACCATCCGGTGAGTTTATTCGGTGTGGGCTTTATTTTTGCTAGTCTCACGGGGATTTATTTCAAAGAAGCTTTTTGTTTTAATCGTCTAGAAACCAAGTTTTTAACCCCTCTAGTTCCCACCCTTTTACTCGGTCATCTTTTGGGGATATTGCCCTTAAATTGGGAAAAGGGGCTATTAATTCTCTGGGCGACTTTATTCGTTATCTTTGCTCTGAGAAAGTTAAGCCAACCTCTCCCCAACGATATCGGTGATAAATCAGTCTTTGAACATCTTAACCATTGATGAACCGATAACTGTCTCGGAGTCTCGGAGTCTCAACTAAGTAGGGAGGCACAATTATAGCGTTTACTGTTCGCAAGAGGTACATTATCGATGTTGAAAAGCTTAATTAGGGTCTGCTGAAAAAGTTTTTCCTAGGGGCAGGGTGTAGGGTGTAGGGTGTGGGGTGTGGGGTTTTACCGATTTTGAGGGGGTCAATTACCTAATTTTCAGGGAAAAAGTAGCTGAATTTCCCCCTGATCACTCCCAT
>NZ_JAPZQM010000264.1:0-2934 GCF_027530565.1 Microcystis sp. LE19-10.1B
TAAATCTTTATCTGGCAAGAGACTTAATTGATTAGTTCGCTCTAGATAAAAAACAATTGACAAAAATCGCTAAATGCCTTTCTATATAAGGGTTCCATCCCTTATAACCCCCGTCCATTGCATAACAATTACCGAAGAGCCAGAAATTTCCGCCGCTCTTAATCTAGAGTTTTCTGATGCTGGCTTAAATTATGTTAGTAGTTATGGTGGTGGCAGTTCCTTTGAAAAGCAGAACTTTACTGGCAATGCTCAACAGATGGATGTGACTAATCGCTGGAAACTATTTCTTGACAATGACGAGTTTTTGAAGTTAATCAAAAATGATGAGCTTTTACACTATTCCGAAAAAATCTTTGGTAAGCGTCCCGATACCGAGTTAATTTATCTTGGGGCTAATAGATGATAGTTATAATAACTGAATAACTGATACAAAATCCTGTTTAAAAGGTATGGGAGAGTGGGAAGTGGGAATTATAAATTAGGAATTAGGAAGTGGGAATTATAAATTATAAATTAGGAAGTGGTAAGTGGGAATTAGGAAGTGGGAATTAGGAAGTGGTAAGAATAAATAAAAATAATCTCCTGACTCCTGAATACTGACTCCTAACTCCTGTCTCCTGTCTCCTGAATACTGACAGCTTACTGCTATACTTAAGCAATTAAATCGATTAACTTTTGTTTTAAAGTTTCCAATCCTAGGCGACGAATAGCCGAGATAAAAACAGCTTGGGGATATTTTTCCTTAGCTATTTCCAAATCGTCGCTTTTTACCTGATCCAACTTATTAAACACCATTAACATTGGACCAGTTTGAATCGGCATCTCCGAGAGGATTTTTAACACCGAGGCAATCTGACTTTCCCAAGCTGGATGGGAGAGATCCACCAGATGGAGTAATGCGTCTGCTTCCGTTACTTCCTCTAAAGTTGCCCGAAAAGCATCCACCAGCGAGGGGGGTAATTCGTGGATAAAACCCACCGTATCGGTTAGTAACAGGGTGTGAGAGACTTGGGTGAGGGGATCGGTAATAGTTAAGCGTCGGGTGGTGGGATCGAGGGTAGCAAACAGTTGATCGGCGGTATAAACTTCGGCAGCGGTGAGAGCATTAATTAAAGTAGATTTTCCCGCATTGGTGTAGCCGACGATCGCCACACTGGCTACATCTTGTTTTTGCCGTTGTTTGCGTAAACGGGAACGATGAGCTTGCAGTTGATCCACCTCATCCTGGAGACGGGATAAACGACGTTGAATAGTTCGGCGTTCTGTTTCTAATTTTGTCTCCCCCGGTCCGCGAGTGCCAATTCCTCCCCCTAATCTCGACATAGCTAATCCGCGCCCGGTGAGACGGGGTAAAGTGTATTCTAATTGGGCTAATTCTACCTGTAGTTTACCCGCTTGCGATTGGGCCCGTTGGGCGAAAATATCCAGGATTACCTCGGTGCGATCGACCACTCTCACCCCGATTTGGTTCTCTAGATTGCGAATTTGGGCGGGAGAAAGGTCGCGATTGAATACAACTAAATTAGCCCCCGAAGTTTGCACCTGTAGGGCGATTTCTGCCACTTTTCCCGAACCGATCACTGTTTGAGGATGGGGATGATCCCGTTTTTGTCGGGTGACTTGCAAAACTTTACCCCCGGCGGTATCAACTAAACGCTCTAATTCACTTAAACCGTCCTCAAACTGGCGATCGCTGATATCGTCGGTGATCAAACCAACCAATAGTACCCGATCTTCGGCTTTATCAACGGTTATAGCGGTAAATTCTCGCTGAAACTCCGCCTCTAGTCCTTCCACTAACTCTAAAAAGTCCTGTTTGCTTAAATCCTCTAGATTTAAGGGAGGGGAGACAGACCAGTATATATTACTATTGACATTTGTTTGACTTTGTGGTATGAGATGCGCCAGATAGACTTGCTCCACATAACCGGTCGCCCCACCACCGCGACGGATCATGCCTGTACCGGTTAATGTTAAGATCACCAGCGCGTCTAATCTTTGCAAAGCCATGGCGGTTAAACTGGATTCTTTTGGCGGTTCCTGCTTGAGTTCCGTGGCGATACAACGAATTCCGCAAAGACGTTCGGAACCGTAGCGGGGTAGTTCCAAGAGAGAAAATTGGGTTTGTCGGGGGGTTCCCACTCCCACACGAATTACCTGGCCGCGACGGTTGATATAGGTGCAGAGGGGTTGATGGATATCGGTACTGATAGCCGCCAGTCTTTGGGCGAATTCTGGGGTGGTGAGAGTATCAATAGGCAAGCGTTCATGGTACAGCCTTTGTAGCTGTTTCATCTGACTGGCTTTCAGTCCCTGGGTATTGCCGAAGATGGTATCGATAGGCTTTCCTCGCAATTAGGATTTTATCTATTATTGTAGCGATTATGAGACTCGCTGCTCCTTGAGGGCGTTTCTCATCAAGATGAAGTGTAACCTAATTTGGTGCTGATTCAGAAGTAGTGATGACGGCTTAACCTTTACTTCCTTGGGTATTGTAGTCATGGATAAAATACCAAAGGGATACCCAAGGTGATTCTCCATTTTTTTAGAGAACGATAGACTCTCTCTCACTAACCGGAAAACCCGTTGTCGAAAAGTATTATTTAGGGTCTGCTGAAAAAGTTTGTTGGTGGGGGCAGGGTGTGGGGTGTGGGGTGTAGGGTTTTACCGATTTGGCTCTTCGGGAATTGTTATGCAAATAATTAACTTAAAATAAAATTCGATGAGAGTACCTAAGCTCAAAAGTAGCTGAAATCCATACAGGGAACGACTTAAAGCACAAACAGGTTAATGCCAAAAGATAGACAATTGAGTTAAGATTTGATATAATAGCCAAAAACGAGATTATTTTACTTATGATACTTGACAAATTTTTGAACCTACAAGGAACCTGTATTCAAGGCTATCGACACCTAGAAAATATCGGTATAGTTT
>NZ_JAPZQM010000170.1:0-6354 GCF_027530565.1 Microcystis sp. LE19-10.1B
CTGAACTTCCCCCGTATAAATATACTAGCTATGGCTCAAAGTCTTACAGAGCCTGAGTTAAAGCAATGTAATACTAATAAACTACTGGGTACAAACTCCTGAAATCCTTACGCAGACAGGGTTTGAGGCAAAATTTTTCAAATTTGACCCTTCGACCATTATAGCTTGTTTCCAGGCAGAAAACCATCAAAAACATGGCTACCGAGGGAATCGCTGACTCTAGAGATTAATGACACCATCTGTTACAATAAGGTTAGCGATCACTATACAGCCAACTCTACGGAATCGCTCTACTCTAGATACAGTCAACGGTACAGCCATTTTCAAAGGGAAAATGTACCCAGTAGCGTCTTTTCAATTTTTTCTGAGAAGCTCCAGGCAGTAAGGGTTTTGTTAATTTTTTAGTATTTCTGTATGGGGGAAGTCCAGCTATACTCTAACTGCTAATTGTTCGCGGTAAAGAGTAAGCATTTCGGGGATAACTTGATTGAGATTGCCAGCGCCGAGGAACAGAGCTAGATCCCCTGGTTGGAGAATTTCTAGCAGGAATTGACTTAAAGAACTCAATTCGGGGTGATAGTAGGCGTTTTTATGGTGTTTTTTCACCTGTTCAGCCACTTGCTGCCCGGTGACGTGATTGATATTCACTTCCCCGGCACTATAAATATCCGTTAAGACTACCACATCGGCGGAACTGAAAGCGGCTCCGAATTCCTCCAAAAAGGCAGTGGTGCGACTGTAACGATGGGGTTGGAAAATAGCGATCGAACGTTGGTACTGTTTGCCTTCTACCTTTAATTTTGCCGCCGCTAAAGTAGCCAACAATTCGCTAGGATGGTGGGCATAATCATCAATAAAAGTAATGCCGTTTGCTTCTCCCTTGTGTTCAAAACGGCGTTTTGCCCCGGCAAAAGTAGCGATCGCATCGGCAATAACGGCAAATTCTAAACCGAGATAACGTCCGATGGCCACCACTGCCAAAGCATTACTAATATTATGTTGCCCCGGGATTTTCACCTCCATTTGTCCCAGATAACTGCCTTTTTCCCAGACGGAAGCTTTCATCATTCCCTGTTCATAGATAATCTCGCTGACGGTGTAATCGGCACCTTTTTCGGGATCGAGACTATAACTAATCGTCGGACGGAAATGCTCGGCGATCGTGTCACAATCTAAACAAGCGACTAAAATCTGGCACTGATGGGCGAATTCATGGAAAGTATCGATAACTTCGCTTAAATTCTGGTAATGATCCGGGTGATCTAGCTCAATATTGGTGATTACGCCGATTTTCGGGGCGTGCTTGGTTAGGGAACCATCGGACTCATCGGCCTCTGCCACTAAAAAACGCCCTTGACCAAGACGAGCGTTACCTTCCCAAGCGTCCACCTCACCACCGACAATGATCGTGGGGTCTAATCCCGCTTCTAACAAAACGTAACCGATTAGGCTGCTAGTGGTGGTTTTTCCGTGGGTGCCGGCGACGGCGATACTGTCGTAATCAGCGATTAAAGCCGCTAAAACGTCGCTACGGTGAAAAATTGGGTATCCTAAGTCTCTGGCCGCTTGATATTCCTTGTTATGGTCATTAATCGCCGTGGAGCAGATTACTTGCGGAACCGTTTGGCTACTGTTTTGAGGGCCAGGAGAATGAAATAAAGCTAAATTATTTGCCTCTTGACGGTGGAAAATCTGCGCTCCCGCTCCCTGTAGCCTTTGGGTGATATGAGTAGGACGTAAATCGGAGCCAGACACAGGTAAATTGCGTTTGGCTAAGATATAAGCGAGGGCTGACATCCCAATACCGCCAATACCGATAAAATGGAAAGGTTGGCCGTTAAAATTAACTTTTTTCACTGTTTTCACTCCTCAGACCCACGATTATATAAGTTTTAAACTCGATCGGTAGTAAAGTCAACCTCATGATAGGGGCATTTGAGCAGAATTCCCAAATGTTGCCCAGTTGCCTTGCAAAATCCTTGACGCAGAATTAAAATTTTTTCTCCCAATTCCTTTTTTTGGGGTGTGGGTGTGGGGTGTGGGGTGTGGGTGTGGGTGTGGGGTTTGGGGTGTGGGGAGAATAAATAAAAATAGTCTCGGAGTCTCGGAGTCTCGGAGTCTCCTGAATGGTGATGTAATAAATTATTTTCGATCGGGATCGTAAAGTTCAACCTTTAAGGTATGATTGGGAACATTAATTATTTTTTTATGTATTGCACTAAAACGTAGAGGGCAAGCAGCAGTGATTAGAGTAGCGATCAATGGTTTCGGACGGATTGGACGTAATTTCCTAAGATGTTGGTTAGGACGGACTAATAGTGGCTTGGAGGTAGTGGGGATCAATGATACATCCGATCCCCGGAGTAACGCTCACCTGCTCAAATATGACTCGATGTTAGGCAAACTTAACGCTAATATCGATGCCGATGATAATTCTTTAATTGTTAACGGTAAAACCATTAAATGTTATTCCGATCGCAATCCCCTCAATCTGCCCTGGGCAGAATGGGGTGTAGATTTAGTGATCGAAGCTACCGGTGTTTTCGTCGATGAAGAGGGCGCTTCTAAGCATATTGTCGCAGGAGCTAAAAAAGTCCTCATTACCGCACCGGGTAAAGGTTCGGGTGTGGGAACCTATGTGGTTGGTGTCAACGCTCACGAATACGAACACGATAAATACAATGTCATCAGCAATGCCAGTTGTACCACCAACTGTCTTGCTCCTGTCGTCAAAGTGATTCACGAAAACTTCGGCATCATCAAAGGGACGATGACCACCACCCACAGTTACACTGGTGATCAACGCATTCTGGATGCTAGTCACCGGGATCTGCGTCGCGCTCGCGCCGCAGCCGTTAACATCGTTCCCACCTCCACCGGTGCCGCTAAAGCTGTAGCCTTAGTTATCCCCGACATGAAAGGGAAACTTAACGGGATCGCTCTGCGTGTACCCACTCCTAACGTTTCTGTGGTGGATTTAGTGGCGCAAGTGGAAAAAAGTACGATCGCGGAACAGGTAAACGAAGTCCTCAAAGAAGCTTCGGAAAATTCTTTGAAAGGAATTCTCGAATATAATGATTTACCCCTCGTTTCCTCTGATTATCGCGGTGTTGATGCCTCCTCGATCATCGATGCTAGTCTAACGATGGTGATGGGTGGCGATATGGTGAAAGTTATCGCTTGGTACGATAACGAATGGGGTTACTCCCAACGCGTGGTTGATCTCGCTGAAGTCGTCGCCAGCAAGTGGAAAGGCTAAATCAGTGATCAGTAAACAGTAATCAGTGAACAGTGGGCGTTAATTAGGAGTCAGGAGTGGTTAGTGATAACTGATAACTGATAACTGATAACTGTTAACTGAGCAGTGATAAATTCTCACTGAAAAAGCGCCGATAGATTCCCTCTGTCACCAATTGAGCGGTGATTAGGTTAGCTAGGGCAATCATAAACAGGATCAGTATCTGGTAGGAAGCGGCGTTTAAAGGTTCACTTCCTGCCAATACCTGTCCGGTGAACATTCCGGGTAAACTGACTAAACCCACCACCATCATCTGATTGAGGGTGGGTATTAAACTAGCTCGAATCGCTTCTTTTTGATAAGCTGCGATCGCTTGTTGAGGGGTTGCCCCTAAACAAAGATGGGTTTCGATTTCCAAACGGTGACTTTTAATGGCACTGCTTAATCTCTCCCCGGCTAAAGAGGCACTATTCATCGCTTGCCCTAACACCATCCCCGTCAAGGGAATTAAGTATTGGGGCGAGTACCATTGTTCTGGTTGAATAATTAAAGCGATCGCATAACCTAAAGTTAGACAGCTACTAATCAACAGAGAGCCAAAAACTAGGGGTAATAAGCCTTTATCTCGGCTATCGATGCGATTTTTAGCAACAATAGTCGCGATAGTCATCATTACTGCCAAAATCCCCAGCACGGCCAGAGGATTATCCAGGGAAAAAATAACGGCGATAACGTAGCCTACCACTAATAATTGCAGGATCGATCGACCGGTCGCTAATAATAATTGTCCCTCTAGAGCTAAATTTGACCAACGGGAGAGGATTAAACAAATACCCATCATCCCCAAAGCCCAACCCAAATCCACCAGATTTAGTTCTACTAATCCATCCATAAAAATAAAAGAAACAAATTACAACAATACTTAATCTATAAATAGCAAGTTTATAATTATTTTTGACTAATTATTCCTTCTTTTCCCCAACAAATCCCGATTAGTCTCTAATTTGAGTGAAAGCGCGTGAGTACAATTCCCCCCGTCGATTTATCCCGTCAATACCAAGTCATCAGCGAAGAAGCTAACCATGCCGTTTTAGAAATCCTCCGTTCTGGGCGCTATATTGGCGGTGAAGTTGTGAGCGAATTAGAACGACAATTTGCCCTCTATCACGGTGTTAGCGATTGTGTTGCCTGTAATTCGGGAACCGATGCCCTTTATCTGGCACTGCGCGCCCTCGGTATTCAAGCGGGGGATGAAGTAATCACTTCCACTTTTTCGTTTATTGCCACCGCCGAAGCGATTAATTTAGTCGGGGCAGTGCCGGTTTTTGTCGATATCGATATCAATACTTTTAACCTCGATGTGGCACTGTTGGAAAAAGCGCTTACTCCCCAGACTAAAGCGATTATCCCAGTACACCTTTTTGGGCAATCTGTCAATATGTCTGAGGTGGTAAATTTCGCTCGTTCTCATAATTTATTGGTGATTGAGGATTGCGCTCAAGCAACGGGAGCAGAATGGCATGGGCAGAAAGTGGGGAGTATCGGCGATATTGGCTGTTTTAGCTTCTTTCCCACCAAAAATTTAGGCGGTTGTGGCGATGGTGGCGCAATTACCACCAATAACCCCGAGTTAGCGGCACAAATTCGCATGATTAAAGAACACGGCAGCAAGGTGCGTTATCTCCACGAGGTAATCGGGGTAAATAGCCGCTTAGATGCCATTCAAGCGGTTATTTTGCAAATTAAGCTAAAATATCTCGATTTTTGGAATAATCAACGGATCGAGATTGCCCAACGTTATCGAGAATTACTGCAACCCTTGCCTAATATCACTTTACCTACCGCTTTAGCTGGGGGTAAGCACGTTTGGAATCAGTACACAATCCTAACGGAAAATCGTGACCAAATTCGGGCAGCTTTGCAGGAAAAAGATGTCCTATCCATGGTTTATTATCCGATTCCCCTACATTTACAGCCGGTTTATCAGTATTTAGGCTATAAAAAAGGTGATTTACCCATGGCTGAATTGGCCAGTGAAAAAGTGTTATCTTTGCCTATGTTCCCCGATTTAAGCTGCGAGGAACAACAACAGGTAGCCTATGCGCTGAAAGATTGTTTGCATAGTTTTTCAATTTATGATTTAGCCGAGGATTGAACTAATGAGTCAGATAAATGAGCGTTCAAAACCAGCCAAGTATTCACTATATAACTTAAGAAAAGTAAAGCGTGATTTAGTCTATGATGCCTGGGATTTCTGGCGTACTCTAACTCAAAAAGATCAACTAGAAAAAGTCATCAATCAAAGAGAAATTCGTTTTATCGGTTTGAAACGTAGTGGTAATCATGCGGTGTGAAATTGGATTAGAGCGCAAGAACAAGATTCTTATTTTCCGAATAATGTTAATGTTAGTATCAGTCCTTTTAGGCATTTTCATCTACACTTCAACCCTTATGGGTTTTCGAGAGGAAGCTTGGGGAAATTTCAAGACTAAAAACTGTTTTTTGTATAGCTACGAAGACCATAGTATTGCCAAAATAACTGAGCAAAAATATGAAAAAAAACATGATCTTTATGTAGGGAAAACCAGTCATAAGTAGGTGGGTGGAATTAAATATAAGATGAACGTAGGTTGGGTTGAAGCATGAAACCCAACGCCCGATTATGTTACGCTACCGCTAACCCATCCTACAAATAATTGTGCCTCCCTACTTAGGTACGATGTACTTTTACTCAGAGATACGTTTAATCTGATTGCCAGTCGTTTGAAAAAGGGATTTTTATCTGTCAAGACAAAAGGAATGTCTCTGACTGATATGTGGATTGAATACGCCAAAGAATTCCTTGAAGAAACTAGCTATCTAAGTAATAACAAGGTTATTATTAATTACAATCTATGGTTTTCTGATATTAGTTATCGTCGAGAAATTTGGTTCTTCGTTACTTGGTATGGTTCGATAGGGGGGCATAAATCGACTAAATCTTTATCTGGCAAGAGACTTAATTGATTAGTTCGCTCTAGATAAAAAACAATTGACAAAAATCGCTAAATGCCTTTCTATATAAGGGTTCCATCCCTTATAACCCCCGTCCATTGCATAACAATTACCGAAGAGCC
>NZ_JAPZQM010000411.1:0-6746 GCF_027530565.1 Microcystis sp. LE19-10.1B
TCAGGGGGTCAATTACCTAATTTTCAGGGAAAAAGTCCCGGAATTTTCCCCCCAATCACTCCAAAGGTCGGCACTTTTTGAGGGAAAACAAGTCTAAAAACCCTATCCAACAAGGTTTTTAGATTTATTCAGCAAACCCTATTTATAGTTGTGTAATGGTGACATCAACAGTTTTAACCGTAGTTCCCAAACTGGATAAAGGAGGTTGAATTTCCTGTTCATTACCCACTACTAGAGTCACAATTTGATTCGGTTGCAGATATTGTTGGGCCACTCGTTGAATATCGGCAATTGTCACCCCTTTTACCGCTTGTTGATAACGGAAGATAAAATCTTGGGGATAACCATAGTATTCATAGGTCATCAATCGCGATAAATTTTGAGCAGGTTTCTCAAACTTAAAAACAAAAGAATTGAGAATAGCATTTTTAGCATCTTCCAATTCTTTGGCAGTAACGGGTTGATTGCGAAGGCGCTCGATTTCGCCTAAAATTGCCTTAATAAAAGGTACGGTGGCATCGGTGCGAGTTTGACCTCCGGCAATAAATAAACCGGGATAATCATAACGACTATTCCAGATACCATAGACAGAATAAGCTAATCCTTGACGGGAGCGCACTTCATTAAATAAACGACCACCAAAACCGCTTAAAATCTCATTTAATACCGTTAAAGCGGGATAGTCGGGACTATCCAAACGACCACCAAGATGACCTAATAAAACGCTACTCTGGGTTAATTGAGGTTGATTGACGACAAAGACACCTTGAAGATTTTTTTGGGTTGCCGAAGGGGTGACAATTTTAGTGGCAGTGGCGGGATTTTTCCAATCGCCAAAAGTCTTATTGATTAATGCTTTCATCGACTGAGAATCAAAATCACCGACAATTCCTAAAATTATTTGGTCGGGACGGACATAGGTACGATAAAAATCGATTAAATCCTGACGGTCAATATTAGCTAAAGTGCTATATTCTACAGTACGAGCGTAGGGGCTATTATCACCATAGACTAGCTTTTTAAACTCCCGACTAGCAATATCATCAGGATCATCATTACGTCGGGCAATTGCTCCTTTTTCCTGAACTTTGGCTAATTCTACCCTCTGATTTTCAAAAGCTGGGGAACGCAAAACCTCGGCAAAGAGATTAAAAACTGTTTCTAAATCTTCACTAAGAGCGCTAAAACTAGCAGTTCCAGCGTTAAGATCGATCGAGGTTTCTACGAGGGCCGCTCTTTGTTCTAATAATTGATTTAAGACATTGGAAGGATGTTTTTCCGTGCCACCACTACGCAGCACGGTTCCAGTAATATCGGCTAATCCGACTTTTTCCCCTGGTTCTAATCTTCCTCCTGTCCGAATCATCGCCGTACCACTCACTAAAGGTAAGCTCCGATCCTCCACTAAATAAACCACCATACCATTATCTAGTTGATAGCGCTCGTATTGGGGAACTGTAACTTCAGGAAGTGGAGGAAAAGTTAAATCGGTAAAATGTCGCGGGGTTTGGGCAATTGCCGGGGAACGAAAAGCTAGGACACCTATCAGGGTGATCAGGATTAAACCTAGCCATTGTAAGCGTTTTTTCATGATTATATTTATTTTAGGTTTTAGGTTTTAGGTGTTAGGGTGTTAGGGTGTTAGGGTGTTGGGGTGTTGGGGTGTTGGGGTGGTCACTGCGTGCGCGTTGCGGGGGGTGATGGGGTTTTAGTTGAAATTCCCCCACTTTCCCCACTTTCCCCATTTCCCCATCTATCTATTTCGGTAAAATTCGGCCAATAGTGCGATTTTCGGGGGTAAAAGTTTCTTTAGCCACCCGTTGAATATCAGCTGCCGTGACAGCATTATAAGCATCTAATTGGGCGAATAAATTACGCCAATCGCCGGTTTTTACCTCGTATTCAATCAAGGATCGCGCCATGCCCATGTTAG
This sequence comes from Microcystis sp. LE19-10.1B, assembly GCF_027530565.1. Classification (NCBI taxonomy): domain Bacteria; kingdom Bacillati; phylum Cyanobacteriota; class Cyanophyceae; order Chroococcales; family Microcystaceae; genus Microcystis; species Microcystis sp. LE19-10.1B. Next base: position 1,934 of record NZ_JAPZQM010000411.1, read on the forward strand.
AATCAAGACCTCTTAATAGGGCTGCCCGTAGTTGATTTTTAACCCGTTCTAATTCCTGTTCCGAAACCGGTTCATTTTTCAATCTTTCCAATTCCAAATTCAAACCCTGCGCTACTTCCTCTAGGCTGACATTAGGAGCGCTGAGAGCATAGAATAACAGCAAATTCGGGTATTTATCCCCCGGAAAACCGTTAAATCCCTGGGCAGCGAGGGCAAGTTGTTTGTCCTCCACTAAAGCTTTATACAGTCGCGAAGTTCTTCCTTCACTCATTAAAGTGGCAATAACCTCGTAAACCGCATGATCGGGATGATTGAGAGCGGGACGATGGTATCCTTCTAAATACCAAGGCTGCGAGGCTAATTTTAGGGTAATTTCCTTTGTTTTGGTTTGGTTCGGTTCCACTACTTTCACCTGTGGGGGTTTCGGTTTAGCGGGAAAACGACCAAAATAAACTTTAGCTAACTGTTTGACCTGTTCTGGGTCCACATCCCCGGCGATAGCTATGGTTAAATTACTGGCAGGATAAAATTTATCGAAAAAGTTTTGGATATCCGAGGGTTCCAGATTGCGAATATCTCGATCGTAGCCGATAACGGGACGTTTGTAGGGATGGACAGTATAAGCTTGATCGAGAAAAGCTTCGATTAATAGACCCAAGGGGCTATTATCCGTCCGCATCCGTCTTTCTTCTAGAATTACGTCTTTTTCTTTGTAAAATTCCCGTTGGAACACCGGTTCTAAAAATCGTTCCGATTCCAAAGACATCCACAATTCCAATTTATTCGACGGGAAGCTGTAAAAATAGCTAGTTGCATCGCTGGAAGTGGTGGCATTTAAACCGACTCCTCCCTGAGTTTCGACGATTTGCCCGTATTCGTTGCGTTGGACGAATTTCTCGGACTCTGCCTTAGTTTTTTGAAATTCTTCCGTTAATTTAGCCACTTCTGCGCTTTTACCCGCTTTTTTGGCCGCTTGTAGTTCTTTGTCTATAGCTTCAAGGCGATCGAGGACTTTTTTCTCGCTAAGATAATCGGTAGTACCGATGGTTTTTGTGCCTTTAAAGGCTAAATGTTCCAAAAAGTGGGCAACTCCTGTTTTACCGTCCGGTTCATCGGCACCTCCCACATCCGCGTAGGTAACAAAGGAAATAACCGGAGCATCGCGATTTTCTAGGATAATAAATTTTAGTCCGTTATCGAGGCGAAATTCGGTAATTTTTTGTTGAAATTGCTTAAGGTAGGGGGTAATCGATTGTACATCGGCTGGTTGCTCTTTCGCTTGGGCAAGAAGGGGTGAGAAACTCCCAAAACCCCAAAACACAAGAAAAGCCACCCAAAAGCCGATTACAGCCCGATAATAGGGGTTATTTTTAATGATCATAGATAGTTTTATCAGGTATCGTGGGAGCGAGAGATCGATCGCTCTGTTCGATCTTAGCAGTCGATTGTTAGGAGAGGGGGAGTGGGAATTATGAATTATGAATTATGAATTATAAATTATGAATTGGGAAGTGGGGAAGTGGGGAAGTGGGGAAGTGGGGAGAATAAATAAAAGCAATCTCCTGACTCCTATCTCCTGACTCCTGACTTTTAGACAAAAAATCTCTCCCTAAAGAGGAGAGAAGTCAAAAAAAGCACGAATAACAATGGGTGGGAGGCGGTTTTTATAGGTCGCCGCCACGAAAAGCTAGTAGGAAAATGACAAAGGGGCCAGCTAACATGATTAGCGCCACGAAGGTGAGTTGAAAAATGGGTTCTAAATTGAGAGCCGCAAATAATTCCATGATGTCTCCTAACCTGTTTACAATGATTTAAAAGGCTAATCTGGTCAAAACCATTGTCTATCATACAGGGGATGATTCGCTGGTTTTCCTGATTCGATACAAAAATACATAAAGTTTTGTTGCAATTCTGAATTTTCCCGCTTTCCTCTTTCCTTCCCACCGAGGGACCATCTCAATGTTCAACTCTCTGACCACATCTCCCGACTCGTTAACCCAGATTTATACTGGTTTTCAGGCACTCTCGGATCCCCTGCGACTGCAAATCCTCCAACTGTTGCGACATCAGGAATTATGCGTCTGTGAATTGCGCGATCATCTCGATATCGCCCAATCTAAATTATCTTTTCACCTAAAAACGCTAAAAGAAGCCAATTTAGTCCGCAGTCGTCAAGAGGGTCGTTGGATCTACTACAGCCTAAATCTATCTCAATTTCTTCTCCTAGAAGAATATCTATCGGAATATCGTCGTTTTGCCGCCCTCGTCCCCGCTCGTTTCTGCGAGGAAAATCAGTAACCAATCAAGATTTTTAGAAATATTAAAGCTTTATGACTAGCTTTTACCCTTGACATATCAACTTTTTTTGAAATAATAAAGGTAGATTACCCAATCTCCCATTATTCTCTTTCCACCTTTGTGCGATGACTAATCAAATCAATCCTAAAGCCGCCAAAGCTGGTGGTAGCCTTAGTGTTTTTGAAAAATATCTTACCCTTTGGGTTATTTTCTGTATTTTGGCGGGAATTGCCCTCGGTCGGTCATTTCCGGACGTAGCGCAGACTTTAGATGCCATGAGTGTCTATAACGTTTCTATTCCGATCGCCATCTGTCTTTTCTTCATGATGTATCCGATCATGGTTAAGATCGACTTTTCTCAGGCTCTTCGGGCTGCCCGTACTCCCAAACCAGTTATTTTAACTTTAGTGGTTAATTGGCTGATCAAACCCTTTACCATGGTGGCGCTGGCTCAATTTTTTCTCGGCTGGCTGTTTCTGCCTTGGTTGAGTCAAACGGAGATTATCCGAGGACAGACGGTAAGTTTAGCTAGTTCCTACACTGCTGGAGCTATTTTACTAGGAATTGCTCCCTGTACGGCTATGGTCTTGATGTGGGGCTATCTTTCCTACAGTAACCAGGGTCATACCCTAATTATGGTAGCAGTCAATTCCCTAGCGATGCTTTTTCTCTACGCTCCTCTAGGTAAATGGTTACTGGCAGCTAATAATTTTGTAGTCCCCTGGCAGACCATTGTTTTTTCTGTGTTAATCTACGTTGGTTTACCGCTTATTGCCGGTATCTATAGCCGTCACTGGATTTTTAAACATAAAGGACGGGCCTGGTTTGAATCGCGTTTTCTTCACTATCTCAGTCCTGTGGCAATCACTGCCTTATTGTTAACCTTAATCCTCCTCTTTGCTTTCAAAGGCGATTTAATTGTTGGTAATCCCCTGCATATTTTCCTGATTGCTATTCCCCTCTTTATTCAAACTAATCTGATTTTTTTACTTAGTTATGTGGCCGCTCTCAAACTCAATTTAGTTTACGAAGATGCGGCTCCCGCTGCTTTAATTGGTGCTAGTAATCATTTTGAGGTAGCGATCGCCACTGCGGTGATGTTATTCGGATTGAATTCGGGGGCCGCTTTAGCGACAGTAGTGGGGGTATTGATTGAAGTACCTGTGATGTTAATGTTGGTAGAATTCTGTAAAAAAACCGCCTTTTGGTTTCCCAGAGATCCAGAAAAAGCCACCCTTCTCGATCCTCGTTGCTTGAGTTCTTACAAATAATTATTCACCATGCTCCAATCGACTCACAAACCAAGGATTCTTTTTCTGTATGGCTCTTTGCGGGAACGTTCCTACAGTCGTTTACTAGCAGAAGAAGCGGCCAGAATTATCACTGAATATGGGGCAGAAGTGCGCTTTTTTGATCCCCGTGAATTGCCGATTTATGGCAGTGTTCCCGATACTCATGCCAAAGTACAGGAATTACGAGAATTAAGTCAATGGTCTGAGGGTCAAGTCTGGTCATCTCCCGAACTTCACGGCAATATTAGCGGCATTATCAAAAACCAAATTGATTGGATTCCCTTAAGTATTGGTGCGATTCGTCCCACTCAAGGCCGCACTTTAGCAGTCATGCAAGTAAGCGGAGGTTCCCAATCTTTTAACGCGGTTAATACTCTGCGAATTCTTGGTCGTTGGATGCGAATGTTTACTATTCCTAATCAATCTTCTGTGGCTAAAGCTTATCAGGAGTTTCACGAGGATGGCACGATGAAAGATTCCCCCTATCGAGATCGGGTTATTGATGTGATGGAGGAACTTTATAAGTTTACCATTCTCCTGCGGGATCAGGTAGATTATCTGACCGATCGCTATAGTGAAAGGAAGGAAAAAGCCGCCCAAGAAATAGCCACAATTGCCCATAAAGCTATTAATTAAATCAATTTCTAGGAGTTAAAATCATGAAAAAAGTCATGTTTGCCTGTAGAAAAAATTCCTGTCGTTCCCAAATCGCCGAAGGTTTCGCTAAAACTTTAGGTGCGGGTAAAATTGCTGTCACAAGTTCTGGATTAGAAGCGGCCAAAGTTCACCCCGGAGCAATCGAAGTTATGCAGGAAATTGGCATCGATATTACTGACCAAACTTCCAAATCAATTAGGGATTTTAATCCTGAAGATTACGATGCCGTTATCTCCCTATGTGGTTGCGGTGTCAATCTGCCGGAAGGATGGGTTTTACAGGAAATTTTCGAGGATTGGTTAATTGATGATCCCGATGGTCAACCCATCGAAACTTTTCGCCGAGTTCGCGATGAAATTAAGGCTAAAGTTGTCGGATTAATTGAACAGTTAAGTAGGTAGTTGTTAAAAGTTTTCAGATCCCCACCTTAAGTACCTAGGCAAAATTAATTACATACTCGCCTCCAAAATTGTCCAGCACTTTTTTAACGTAAGCGAGGAGGCTCTTTCGGTCTTTATAGGCGCTAAATTCAATCCATTCATATTTTAAAAATCTCCATAATATTT
>NZ_JAPZQM010000245.1:0-1193 GCF_027530565.1 Microcystis sp. LE19-10.1B
GTGTCAGTCCGGGTCGCGACCATAAGACCAGAACAGAGTGAATCTGTTAAGGCAGGTGCGGAACCCCGCAAGGGAAAGAAGCAGAAACCTAAATCGTGAGGTTTGGGAATCACCGTCCGTTTACGGCGGTGAGGATGTCAAAAGACTCTGGGGTTGTCGAGATATACATTTATGTCAAGCAAACGCTTAATCCCTGACTTTAAATGTACAAGGAAGTCAGGGAACTTTTGCCGATGATAATTTAGGGGTTATAGTTTTCGGTTTAAGGCTGCACCTATTCCTAATACTCCTAAACTCAGTAACCCTAGAATTGATGAAGGTTCGGGAACTGATCCGGGAAGAGTACCCTGTATAAAACTATAACTGCTTATCTCCGCTAGTGCATTAGTGTAACCTGTTGCATCCCCAAAGAAAAGTCCGTCGGAAGCATTTGGGGTAACTCCACTCAAAAGGGCTAAAGTGGCAATCGGTAGGTCGTCAATGTATAATTGAGCGTTTCCGCTGTTAAATGAACCTTCCAAGCGATAATTATGAAACACGGTATTGTTAAATGATCCTGGCAGTATTTGAAATGCTGAAATGCCGATTGCGTCAGTCCCAAACCCAACCGTAAAACGTTGTGATGAACTATTGATGCTTAATCCCAAACCAAAGAAATTTTGAGGATTTAGTACAAATTCATCTTGAAGCACTCGTGATCGCCAAGATAAGGTAAAAGGCTGAGTCGTGTCAACGACATTCGCTAACCTATAGCCGTTAACACCATCACCTGATCCTAATGTATTTTGAGTGAGAACACCGTTACTGATAGAAAACACATCTGTCTCCGTTGCTGTATTACCATCTACCAAATACGTCCATCCTTGTGAACTTGGTAAGGTATTAAAGTTCAAGGTGACGTTAGAAGCGTTAACAGGTACAATCACGAAGGTACTAACAGCTAAAACAGAGGATGTGATCGCTATCTTGGATAAGCAATTCTTATCCCCCCCCCGATAAATAAGTTTTGCTAATGTCATAACCGTAAAACCTCATTCAAATTAATATTACCTCTCATTGACATCCTCGCCGCCCTAAAAGTGCGGCGATTCCTAAACCTCACGATTTAAGTTTCTGCTTCCACCACCGTCGCATACCACAGTTAAAAAACCATGTACTGTCTTACACAGAGTCCACAGACTTTCGCCCCATTT
>NZ_JAPZQM010000246.1:0-4568 GCF_027530565.1 Microcystis sp. LE19-10.1B
CGCGCTTTTGCCCGATTACGGGAATTGGGCATTGACCCGACACAGTTGTGACTATAATTAATCTTCAGCGGAGATACCGTCATCTTCCACCACCGCTTCGGTGATAGGAGAGGGGGGAATTTCCGTTAAGGGAGATAAATCCGCAGGGGGGGCCACCACGCGATCGAGTTTTAGGGTTAAATAACGAATAACCTCATCACTTAAACCCATGGCCCGTTCCATGGGGGCGACTTGTTTGCCGCTGGCCTGATAATTCATCTGCACATAGACACCATCATTGAGTTTTTTGATGGGATAGGCCAGACGTTTTTTACCCCACACCTTCACTTGAATGTCTGTGGCGCTGTGTTCGGTAATCAGAGTCCGATAACGTTCCACTTGTTGCTGAACGACTTCTTCCCCTAAATCGGGACGGAGAATGTAAAGAGTTTCGTAGTTATTGCTCATCTCAGAATCCTTATGGACTAGAAGGCTTCTTTGTCAAGACCGGAGGTTAATTGATTTTCATAACTCTCTAGCTTTTAATAAAGAAGCAAGGATATATGATCATACTACTATCCGAGAGTCGATCGCTAGTCATTCCCAGAAAAATATGGCGCAACGCTATGTACGAGTGAAACATCGTCAAGGACAAATCTTCTACGGACTGTTACAGCTAAACCGTAGCGTTGCCGTCTTTGATGCCCCTCCCTGGCAAGGAGGGCAACTAACCAAGCTAGAATTAGAACCTGATAGCTACCAACTATTAGCCCCCTGTTTCCCGTCGAAAATTATTGCCGTGGGCAAAAATTACCGCGCCCACGCCGCCGAGATGGGAACACCTGTACCGGAAGAACCGCTTTTATTTCTCAAGCCACCGACGACAATTATCGCCGATGGTGAAACTATTTTTTATCCGCCCCAATCGGAAAGAGTGGATTATGAGGGAGAATTGGCATTAATTATCGGAGAAACCGCCAAAAACTGCACCACAGCCCAGGCCAGAAGTAAAATCTGGGGTTATACCATTGCTAACGATGTCACCGCTAGGGATTTACAGAAAAAAGATAGCCAATGGACGCGGGCGAAAGGATTTGACAGTTTTTGTCCCCTCGGCCCCTGGATTGTCCGGGAATTGAGTATCGGGGCGCAATTAACCACTTTTCTCAATGATGGCAGCGAACCCAAACAAAGCAGTTATCTCAGCGATATGGTCTTTCCTCCCGATGTCTTGGTGGCTTATATCTCCCAAGTGATGACCCTGCTGCCGGGGGATGTGATTTTAACGGGAACTCCCGAAGGAATCGGACCGATGCAGGTGGGGGATAAGGTTCGGGTGGAAATAGAAGGCATCGGGGTTTTGGAAAATAGCGTCATGGCAGCAGCATCAATTAGCGATAATTAACAATCCTGGCGAATACGGCGGGGTCTAGACTTGCCCCACCGACTAAAGCCCCGTTTATCTGCGATTGAGCCATAATTTCATCGATATTATCGGGTTTTACCGAACCACCGTACTGAATGGTTACTTCGGGATTGTCTAATTGTTGCCGAATCAAACCGATAACGCGGTTGGCTTCCTCGCTTTCGCAGGTTTCCCCCGTGCCAATCGCCCAGATGGGTTCGTAGGCGATAACGAGGTTTTTTTGGTCAACATTGACTAAACCCCCTTGAATTTGCTTGATAATTACCTTTTCCGTTTCTCCGGCATCTCTTTGGGCTTTACTTTCTCCCACGCAGATAATCGGGATTAAACCTTGTTTTTGGGCAGATATAACCCTTAAATTGACGGTTTCATCGGTTTCGCCGAAATATTGCCGGCGTTCACTGTGACCGATAACCACATAGTGAACCCCGATTTCGGTTAACATATCCGCCGAGATTTCGCCCGTATAAGCCCCCGATTTTTCCCAGTGGACGTTTTGCGCCCCCAAGCGAATACGACCGCCGTGGAGGGTTTTAGAGAGGACAGCTAAAGCTGTGAAAGGGGCGCAAAGAACTACTTCTCGGTCGTCGGGGGTTTCATCTAGATGGGATTTAAAATCTTGCAAAAACTCCAAAGCTTCTCTCTGGGTTTTGTGCATTTTCCAGTTACCTGCAATAACAACTTTCGGCACAGCTTAATTAATTTAGTAGATTTGATAATTTATGGTACATTTTACTGTAAGCCTTTTTGTTACCCTAAGCAAGATCACCGATAATCGCTGTCTGTCGTGAGCAGATTTTTTTAATACTTTTACCTGTACCTAGGGTTTGCTGAATAAATCTAAAAACTTTGTTTGATAAGGCTTTTAGACTTTTTTGACCTCAAAAAGTCCCGACCCTTGCAGTGATTGAGGGGAATATTCAGGGACTTTTTGCCTGAAAATTAGGTAATTGACCAGGTGAAAATGGGTAAAACCCCACACCCCACACCCTACACCCTGCCACCAGGAAAAACTTTTTCAGCAGACCCTAGATAGATGGTTTCCTAGCTCTAAAAGGTGTAGTAATTGCGGGTATATTGCCCTTGAAAATGCCGTTAAATATTCGAGAGTGGGATTGTCCAATCTGTGGAACACACCATGACCGAGATATTAACGCTAGTAAAAACATTTTGGCCGCAGGACTTGCGGTGTCAGTCCGGGTCGCGACCATAAGACCAGAACAGAGTAAAACTGGGGCGGCAGGTGCGGAACCCCGCAAGGGAAAGAAGCAGAAACCTAAATCGTGAGGTTTGGGAATCACCGTCCGTTTACGGCGGTGAGGATGTCAACATGGTCAAAGCCGACCGACGGAAGCTGTGGGTCGAGACTCCTTTTAGTCCCGCTCGTTCGCAAGCATTTCTTAGGATCAGGTCGGCACTCGATCGGTGCAGGTGTCCTTTTTCTCTAGCGTTGTGGAAAGAGGGGAAAAGGTAACTATCGGGTTGAAATTCTTGCAGGTAAAGGTCGAGGATTTTCCGCAGGGCCGGATTGACGGGGATAGAACGGGTTCCCTTCTTACCTTTGGTAGTGGACTTCCTGAAAGTGATCGCCGTCCCCACATCGTTGACGGTCAGTTGCAGTGCCTCCGATATCCTGCAGCCGGTATGGAAACAGATGCCAAACAGACATCTATCCCGATCGTTATCGAAACCAGCGAACAGACGATCTAGTTCGACTTGAGAGAGAATTTTGGCTTGTCCGTTACCGTTAACTTTCACGATACTTCTGTTCTACTAGACAATACTGCACTATCGTCTAGTATAATGCCGCCAGTCGCTCGGAAGTCTTTTTCTTTAAAATAATTCTTTGGGCAGTTAGTTATGTTATAACATTTGTCATAACATAATTACGGAAGGTCATAGATTATGACAAGTCTAACGCTCCGAAAAATCGGCAATTCCATAGGTGTGATCTTACCGAAAGAGGTTTTATCCCGACTGAACGTAGAGGAAGGAGATCAGATTTATATCACGGAATCGCCAGATGGATACAGAATTTCTGGCTTTGATCCCGATTTTGAAGAAACCATGAAAGCTTTTGAAGATACTTACTCTCAGTACCGCAACGCCTTCAAGGAACTCGCCAAATAATCAGCAATTCTCATTTTGAAAAAAATCAGATAAAATTCTCTTATAGCAATTCCCATAGTTGTGAGGTACAGAGTCTTAGGTTTTGAGGAGTCAGGAGTCAGGAGTTAAGATTTTGGTGTACCTCATGAGATTGGGAAACGCTATATTTAAATAGAGAACTTGTGTAGAAGCATTCTTTTTTGACAGATAATTAGGGTTTGCTGAATAATGGTAAAACCCTTTTAAAATAAAGCTTTTGACCTGTTAAAGTCCGATGTTAGTGCAAGAAAATAGGATTGGGACGTTCAAAAACCTTGAATTATCCTTCTTGTAGTACATCGCTTGGTACAAAAAACAAGGGCAACAAAGCCTAAAACGACCGACTCCTGACGACCGGCTACTGACTCCTACCCCCAGGAAAAACTTTTTCAGCAGACCCTAATTATCATCCAACGCTGGAGATAGACAGGTTTTAAGAACTCTGTCCATGAAAAATCGATTTCAACTTATAAATTCAGATGAAATTCTAACAAAATTTTTAGTTTTTTTTATAAACAACTTTCTTTTTCTCCTTCAAGAGTTCTGACATTTTCAACTAGAATTTACTTGTTTGAATGGGACATATTCGGTGAGAATAAATGAGAAAAACTCCGACCAATTCTTAAACCAAATAAATTTTAATAGGGTACGAATATCATTAAAGAAAGAAGTCAGAGTTACTAATAGCTCACGAATCTTTTGATAGGTGTAATTAACTAAATCTAAAACGGTATGAAATAAAAAAGCTAGTAAATTTAAAGACAATAAGAACTCGCACAAATGATTCTGACCATGACCAAAGTTATGCTCTAAATTATAACCGTGATTTTTAAGAACGTTATTGCCTTCATTTTCAACTTTCCATCTGCTGCGTCCAGCTTTGACAATTTCTTCGACATTATTTTCCGTGATTTTATGATTAGTTATCCAATTATTTTGGTAGATAGTTTTCTGGGTTTTTTCATTAATAACAGTCACTTCACACCAATTAACTTCGAGACTTGAGTCGCCCTCT
>NZ_JAPZQM010000253.1:0-9178 GCF_027530565.1 Microcystis sp. LE19-10.1B
GACTCCGAGACTCCGAGACTCCGAGACTCCGAGACAGCTATCAGGGATCGGATTTGAGTTTTCAGTTCACTGTTTACTCACATCAGCAAAAGGCTGACGGCTGAGAGCTTAGATGTGTAATTAATTTTGCTTAGGTACTTATCCTGTTAGAATCGAAACGACAGCAGCGATCGAGGAGTGCAAAAAATATGGCAGCGGGCCATGAAGAAAATCCGAGAATGCCCCTAGATAAAGTTATTTTTGTCATTGCTTGCGTCTATCTAGGTTGGGTGGTGGCATGGCTAATCAGTCAAAAAAATGCCCCTGTCTCTCAAAATGGCACGATTTCCCCGGAAGATCAAAAGTTTATCGCCTATCTGCAATCATCTCTGACTATTATCGATCGCCAAGGTGCAACTTCATCCCCCGATCCTGATCCTTCTCCTAAAAATAACCCTTCTCCGGTAGCCACGGTTCCACCACCACCCCCCGCTAATTTACCGGTTAATAATACTCCCCAGATCATAGAAAGAATTTACGTTCCCGTTTATCCCCAAACCCCTGAAACGGCTGCCAAAATTGCCCCGGTTACACCCGCAAATCCCGACATTTCCGCGCCACCATTACCGGCTGCCCCCCAAGTGCATCGGCCGACAGCAGCGGTTATTCCCACTAATAATCAGGTAAAAAATACCCTGGTGGGGGTGATGGATTTAGGCGATCGATCTTCAGCTTTATTTGATAATAAGGGGATAACGACGCGTATTTCTCCGGGGGAATTTATCAACGGTTGGACTTTAGTGGAAGTTGGTAGTCAACAGGTTATTTTGTCTCGCAACGGACAAACGAAAGTCTTAGAAGTGGGACAATCTTTTTAGGGTGAACTCCCGGCTGGGCGAGATTGTCGGGGCTTCTGAACTCACGGGGGAATGCCTGAAGATAGACTTACGCCCACCTTGCGGATTTGGTATGATAGAGACAATTAGAACAGGTTTGAGAACTAGGAAAAAATCTATCAATCTCCCTCAATAAAACACCTTATTGACAAGCATTTTGTTAACGAAGAAAATAAACTGTAGCGGTAATAATACTCAGAATTACCACAGTCCAGCGCAGATAACTAGGAGAGATAATTCTAGCTAGTTTTCCCCCCAATAAACCCCCAATTAAAGAGCCAATTGCTACCACTATCGCCGCCGACCAATCTACCTGATTAGAAAAGAGAAAAAACCAAGATGCCGCTACATTAACCACCAAAGAAAGCAACTGTTTTAAAGCATTTAATCTCGTGAGATTATCCTTGAGAAATAAGCCCAAAATTGCCAACTCAATCACCCCTAAACCCGCCCCAAAATAACCACCATAAATTGAAGCGAGAGCGATGGGTAAAACCGCCAAAATTTCTGGTATATGACCATTTTCGTCCCCCTGTCGCCGCTGCAACCAAGAGCGTAAAGTATCTTGAAAAGCCAATAAAGCCGCCGCTAAAAGAATCAGAAAAGGAATCAGGCGCTCAAATACTTTATCACTACTATTTAACAGCAAAATACCACCGATAATGCCGCCAATAACTGCCGATGGTAGTAATAACCTAATCCGTTTTTGTTGCCCGTGCAGGTCTTTTTTTTGGGCGAGAGTTGCCCCCAGATAACCGGGGCATAAAGCGACGGTATTAGTCACATTTGCCATCACTGGTGGGATACCCACCGCCATCAGCGTCGGAAAAGTAATCAGACTACCGCCACCGGCAAGAGCATTAATTAAGCCGGCAGCCACGGCAGCGATTGCTAGGAAGCCATACTGAATAGGCGTGAGCATTTAGGCGTTAGGGATAGTAATTAGGGCTAAATCAATTTTTTCCTCGTCAACTTGCTTAATTTCGGCTTTAATTCCTGGTCCAAAATATCTTTCGATTTTTTCCTGTTTTGCCAGCCACTTTTCTAGGGGTAAAAGGGGCGATTCAAATTCTAGGGTGAGACAATAGGCGGAATCAACAGCAGTTTCACGAATTGCCACTAAAGTCGGTCTTTCCTCGTCCGTGGGGCTTAATCCCAGCTTTTCTAGGGCTTCATCCAGATGCACTTCCTGTCCGTAGCGATAGCGGGTGACATCGTTGCGAAGTTTGGTTTGGGTGACAGTGGCCTGTTGTTGGCGCAATTGCAATATTTCGGGGCTAGTGGGTTGACTGAAGGGTATAGGTTTGATTTCTGAAGCTTTTAGGGCTAAACCTCCCAATAATAACGGTAATCCGTAGAAAAAACCCGCTAAATTTACCGTGGCGTTACCTTGGGCATAACCGATGATCCCGATAACCGTTAAAATACTGCCTAAAATTAAGCCAAAGTATGATAGTCTAATTTTCCTGAGCATGAAATAATTTTTTTCTTGAGTACGCTAATCCTTTAGAGATTATACAACTCCAAAGAATCTTTTTTGCAGATGGGCAGTGGGGAGATTTTTCAGTTATCAGTCATCAGTCATCAGTCATCAGTGAAAAGAAAACAACGAACTTGACACTTAATAAGTAAGTAATCTCAATTAACTGTTAGATAGTGGGACAGGCTTCTGGTTTTTTGTATTTTATCTTTAATTGTAACCAGCTACTTAGTTGATGATAGGTGGTGCGTTAGGACGGATTGTTACCTTCAAGTCAAAACAGGAATTTTTGCCGTCTAACGCACCCTACGTTTTACTTAGTTGATGATAGGTGGTGCGTTAGGACGGATTGTTACCTTCAAGTCAAAACAGGAATTTTTGCCGTCTAACGTACCCTACGTTTTACTATTGCCGATGTACTCGCAATTTCTCAATTAATTGAGATAATTTCTGGTCAGAAGCGGCAGTAATAAAGTCTAATTTAAACTTTTGTCCCTGACTGAGATATTCTGCATAACTAGACCGAAGAAAAGGACGAAACTTTTCATTATCAGCAATATAAACTTCAAAAAAAGAGACCAATAAAGCCCCCGCATAATCCTCGATTAAATTTTGATCGGGTAAAGTGATATCGACCACAGACTCCAGGGTTTTTTGCATTCCTGCATCCAATTCTGTAAAATTTACATGAGCTTGTCCCTCCACCATGGCCAGATATTTATCCGGCGTTTTTAACCAAGTAAAAGGAATGGCCTGTTCAAAAATCGGATTAGCTGCTGGGTCATAACTTCCTGAACCCAAGAGGACAGGAATCGAGATTTTACTTAAACCTTTTTCCCCAAAAATACTGCGGTTAACGGGATTAGCTGCAAAGACGGCCGTGACTCGTTCATCGCGAAAATTATAGACCTGTCTAGGCAATTCTAGGGCGCGACATTCCAGTAAAATTGCGATATTAATCCCGGAATAAGGACGGTTACAATCTTTAGCAAGATTATCAAAATCAATTTGCGCGCCAGCAACAGCTAGAGATGTATAACCCCCAAAGGAATGACCCGCTACTCCCACATTAGTTAGGTTAAGTTTACCTTGAAATTGACTAGCATTTCGTCTGGCTAATTCATCGATGACAAAGCTAATATCTTTGGGTCGATTAATAAACTCATTGCCATCAAAAATATTGCGATAATACCCCCCTAACATTCCTTGTAGGTATTGGGTATCACTGCCGGGGTGTTGCGGTGCCGCTACTAAAAATCCGTAGGAAGCTAGATGTTCAATTGCTTGGGCATAATCTTCTGGTCGCGAGGCTAATCCGTGGGAAAAAATAATTACAGGTGTTTTGCCTTCTCGGAAAGTTTGCGGGATATAAACATTCACATATAAACTGCGATTGCGACTGCTATCGGTTAGGTTCCAAACTTCTTTTTTTACCTGAAAGCTACCGCGCTGACGCAAATCGGGTAAACTGGCATAATTAATCGCTGGTTTAACGGCAGCGGCTTCCTCGGCTGTCCAGAGGCGCATATCTTTGATAAATATTTCCGCCACATAAACCGCATAATCGATGGTTTTAGCTAATCCGAGGATTTCTTCCCCCTGTAACTGTATATTATTGGGGAATTTTTTCAGGACATTTAAAAGGGTTAATCCCCCCGGATCGAAAGCGGCACTAACAATCGCACCCCGCAGGGCATATTTACCATTAATTCCCCCTTCAATGGTGATGCCTTTGCCCAAACGAGAGAGCATATCAGCACCCATCACACTATTAAAAAAACGAGATAGTAAAACAGGATCGATGTCAATTTTTGTTAATAAAGCCTCACGAAACTGCTCTCTTGCTTCGGGAGTTGCTCTGGCGAGAAATCTTTTTAAATTAGCATCAATCTTTCCTTCTTTAGCAAAGGTTTCTAGGGATGCTACCGATACGGAAAAGACGAGGGGAGTATAGACAAATTCAATTTCTTCGGCGGCTTTTAGGGGTAAAGCGGTCATACCCGCGGCGAAAAGACCTAGGAGAAAAGCTCGCAGCCGACGGGTGGGATTATTTCTGGGAAAACGATTTTGTAAACGGGGGATAATCATGGGATTTTTAGTTAGGGTAAATGACAACAATTAAAAGGGAAAAGTAGCATACGGCCAGTTGAAAAACGGTCTTGGTTACTTGATTTCCTTAACCACGGCTCAAAGGTATTGAGACGAAGGTTTCTGAGGTACTAAGGGGCCAATTTAAGGCTAGGGCAAGCGATAAAGTGCCAAGCAAAGTAGGACGAAAAAGCATGAGCAAAACCTCGATAGATTAATCTGGGAGATTTTGATTCTAGATTATTGAGTATTTCTGAGTATAACATCTAAAATAGATATTATATTAAAGTTGTTTTTATGTCAAGACATGAGTCATTAATAAAAAAACAATAAATACATACATTTAATAAGTGAAAGTGATATATTTTGAGATGAAAATAATCCGATAGGGTTTTTGACTGGGATAAATTGCTAATTATTGCGAATGTGAATATCTTGCTGCGGGAAGGGAATCTCGATACCCTGTTGAGTAAACCTATCAAGAATAACACAATTAATATCACTAATTACTCGCTTTTTCCTGTTGACATCATCCAACCAGAACTTTAATTCAAAGTTTAAACTAGAATGATCAAAATTAAGAAAAAAGGCTACTGGTTCGGGGTTTTTAAGTATGTGAGGATGTTGCTCGGCAATGTCTAGCAATAAATTCATCACCTGTTGGGCGTTAGAATTATAACCAACTCCGATAACAACTGAACAATAAATCAAGTTATCACTACCCGTGTAGGTGGTGACATCCTCAGTAAAAAACTTTTGATTGGGAATAATTTTTTCGGAATTGTCTGTAAGAATTTGCACTGTTGTCGCTCGAATACCTAGCTTTTTTACCTGAGAAGTCTGTCCTTCAATATTAATGATATCACCGGGTTTGAGAACTTTTTCAAATAATAGTAAAATACCGCTAATGAAATTACTTACCACTTGCTGCATACCGAAACCAATACCCACCGATAAACCGCCAGTAATTGCCGCTATTGCCGTTGCATTAACTCCCACATAACCCAAGATGATAATAAAACCTAAGACAATGAAAAAATAACGTCCTAACAGTAAAGTTGCTTCAATTTCACCGCGACTCGCTTGCTGATTTAAATTAGTAATGCTCAGAATTATACTCTCTATAAGAACAACAATAATTACCAGAAAATAGGGAGCTATTATCAAAATAAATATGCTTCTCAATGTGATCGGACTATTGAATAAATTGAAGGGAGATACTTGGGCAATTTCTTGAATATTATTGTAAACACCAATAATATTTCTCAGGAGGAATAATACCAATAAAGGTGCTAAAAGCCGACCATGATAATATTTAATTGTATTGACGGAAAACCTAGCGTATAATCCAGCTAATAAACAACGATAAATCAAATAAAAAAATATTAATTGTATGGATAAATTAATCATTCCTCTTGTCCAGTTTTGACTGAAAAAAATTAGATACTTTAAGTCAAGTAAAATTAGACTAATAACTGGAAAATTAAGAAAATGTATCAGGATAGCAAAATATTGACGGAGGGTTAATTTTTTATCACTATGGATCAAACTGGTGACGGGAGTAAATCTTTTTTCTAAGTAAGACCATAACCATTTTGATAATAACCAAGCAAGAATTAAAGACAGAAAAATGATCGCTAATTGACTTTGAACATTCCTGCGTCCTAAAAATAATAATTGGTTAGCAATTATTTCCGAAAGAGAGGGGATATTGTTGTTCATAATTAATTTATTTTCCTGACTTCCTGATCGAGACCTGATTGAATATAAAGTGTCAGTTTTTGGGCTGCTGCTGAGGAAGATATTTCACCAGCGATCGCTCTTTCATACCAAAATTCTCCTTCTTCTAAAATTTTATTCAACTTTTCCCAATCATCCAGAGGTACTGCCACGGCATTTTGAGATTGTTGTAATAATACCGATTCGAGCGGTAGTAAATTTCCTTCGATCTGCACCCGTCGATTAGTGGGAATAAAACTTTCTGTTTGGATGATTGCTTGTAATTGTTGTTCGGGATTAGAGAGAAATTTTCCTAAAGCTAACCCCAAACTATTTTCATTATCACTATTATTGCGATTAAATACCATCACCCGTGTATAGAGAATTGGTGCTGCTTTACCCTGAGTTTCTTGGGGAAGTAAAGCGACTCTGAGATCATCTTGTAGGCTGTTTTTTAAATCGGCAATTTCAATAGAATTACACACATAATAGGTTAAGCGACCTCCAGCAAAGGCATCATGAAGTAATTCCCGTTGACGATTGAGGATAAAATTAGGCTGTGACGAGGCAAATTTTAGCCATTCTAGCCATTTTGCCCAACCATCTAAGCGAGGTTGCAGCCGACCCTGATCATCCCACAAATAGCCGCCAAAAATTGCCATTCCCCAAAAAGTATCTTCAAAAGAGGAAACTATCCCCACAGAATAGCCTTTGCGCGCACGTTCCACTAATCCCCCTAAACTGGTGGGAGGTTGCTTCAGCGCTGGATCGGGACTAACTTGTAATTTTTTTTGATTATAACACAGTACATTGGTACGAGAACCTAAGGGAATGCCGTAGATTTTTCCTTGATAGCTAACTTGTTTCAGCGTCGGGGGATAATAAATAGATAAATCTAGATTGTTCTGGTCAATTTCCTCCAGTACTCCTTGGGATACTAATCTGGGTATATTTCTCGAAAAAATTAGAATAACACTCGCACCCAATCCGCTTTGAGATTGTTTAAAAAAACGTTCGGGTATCTCATCAACAGGAATAGCTTGTTCAAGAATTGTCACCTGCGAATTTAATTTTTCAAACTCTTGCAAACCGAGACCTACTACTTCAGTTAAATTGCCCTCTTCTGGATACCAAACCAAAAGGGTTCCTTGCAGTTGCTCCGATGATTGGTTAGGAAGATCACTAAAACAAGCATAAAGAAAAATTGGCATCAAGATAAAAAGCAATAGGAGCGATATAATTCCCCTTATTTTTTTACTTCTCCAAGCAGTTTTAACTCTGAGCCTTAGAAATTGCATCGCTCGTGATCCTTCAACAATCTTGCCATCTATTCATAGTACATGAAAAGGTGAATAATAATCTTCATCAGAAAAATAATTAACATGATTTTTTGTCAAGAGCCACCAGTATAGCAATAATCCCAGTTACTATCGGCTGCCATAATAGAATTAGTCCAAAACGCCCTGCAAGAACTACAAAATCTAGAGGAGGAAAACACCCCATGACCCATCACTACAGCATCACCATTCAATGGTCAGATGAAGACCAAAAATTTATCGCCCATCTACCTGAGTTTGGACCCTATACTCATACCCATGGTGAAACCTACAATGCAGCCCTACAAAATGCCCTTGAAGTTCTATATCTCCTTATCGAAGACTACACTGCACAAGGCAAATCTCTCCCACGTCCCCAGGCTATTTCCGCGTAGCCCAAATATCCTCTATTACATTTCAGTCAGAACCGACAACCCCGAAATAAATGATGAAAACGTCAGCCAATAAGTAATTTTTGCTTTATTATGAGAGTAATCCCCTAAACCGTTAGAGGCGTAAGGCTTACGCTGAACAGAGAATCTCTCAACCCAAACCCTGAAGGAGTTAAAGATGACTGACCCTTTAACCGCGAGTGTACTGGTAACTCTGGCAATCCAAGAGTTCATTAAATCAGGTACAGGAGATTTAGCCAAACGCTTTACGGCGGAGGCTGTGGCGAAAATTCCTGTATTGTGGAGAAAGGAAAATCGGTCAAGGTCAATGAAGCATTGGCTAAATTGGAAAGTGGAGACAGTACGGACATTGAAACTATTACCAAAAAGTTGGATATAATTTTGGCTGAAGATCCTCTTTTTGCTGAGGAGTTACGAATTTTAGGACAGGAAATTCAAGCAGGGGAAATCAGCCAAGTTGGTTTAGATGACTTTGAAGCGGGAGAACTAGATGCTGAAATTGATCAAATAGTGAAAGGAAAAACAACGACTAAAACAGAACAAATTGGCACAAAAGGGGTAAGGGTTACAGGAAAAGCGACTATTAAAATTAAGCAAAACATTGATTAGGAGACAAAAATGTTAGAAAATCAAGCTCAAGCACTCAAGCCTATTGTTAAAGAGATTTTGCATGAATTATTATTGCAAGAACGGGAAACTTTAACAGATGTAATTTATGAAGTAATAGAGGATATTGCTCTAGCCAAGGCAATAGAGGAAGGTCTTGACGATGAAAATGTCAGTCGAGAAGAAATTTTTTCGTTATTAGCAGAGTAAATCATGCAAGTTGAATTTCGTCGCCTTTTTTTTCGAGATTTAGGCGCTATCAACGATCGTAAGCTACGACAACGAATTGAATCTGTCATTGCGGAGGTAGAAGCAGCCAATAGTCTAGCTGAATTAAGAAATATCAAAGCTATTGAAAGCAAACCGAGTTACTATCGGCTAAGAATAGGAGATTACCGCGTAGGTATTTATATTGAGGATAATATCATTGCCTTTGTACGAGTTTTGCACCGTAAAGAAATGTACCGTTATTTTCCCTAAGCCATGAACGACAAACTCAAGCAAACTAGAATTAAAGGTTATACGTTAATCTTATCAAAGATGGCTCTTCGTTACTTGTTATGGTTCGATAGGGGGGCATAAATCGACTAAATCCTTATCTGGCAAGAGACTTAATTGATTAGTTCGCTCTAGATAAAAAACAATTGACAAAAATCGCTAAATGCCTTTCTCTATAAGGGT
>NZ_JAPZQM010000265.1:0-19455 GCF_027530565.1 Microcystis sp. LE19-10.1B
AAGAATATGGTCAAAAACCCGAAATTATCTCAGGCAATATCTGATGTAAGCTGGGGAGAAATCACCCGACAATTAGCCTATAAATGCCGTTGGTATGGGAGAAATTACATCGAAATAGATAGATGGTTTCCTAGTTCTAAAAGGTGTAGTAATTGCGGGTATATTGCTGAGAAAATGCCGTTAAATGTTCGAGAATGGGACTGTCCAGACTGTGGGACTCACCATGACCGAGATGTTAACGCCAGTAAAAATATTTTGGCCGCAGGGCTTGCGGTGTCAGTCTGTGGAGCGACCATAAGACCAGAACAGAGTAAATCTGTGAAGGCAGGTGCGAAAAATCCTTCGGGAAAGAAGCAGAAACCTAAATCGTGAGGTTTGGGAATCGCCGTCCGTTTTACGGCGGCGAGGATGTCAAATAATTTAGATTGTTCTTTTCTTGCACGTCCGCTCACCGATTGCCTCCCACCCAATGAGTTTAGAATCCGCTACCGATGAAGTCATTAAGCAAAATTTAGAACAATTTCTAATTGTTTTGTCCGTTTCCCTGAGTGTGGCTACGGTTTCGAGGATTTTTAGCTGGTTTCGCCAAATTCCTTACACCCTATTGTTAGTGATAGTCGGTTTAGGTTTAGCTTTTATCGATATCCGTCTGGTGAACCTATCCCCCGAACTGATTCTAGAAATTTTTCTGCCCCCTTTGCTATTTGAAGCCGCTTGGAATACACGCTGGCGAGATCTGAAGGATAATTGGATTCCCGTCAGTCTTTTCGCTATTGTCGGCGTAATTATCTCGATTTTCGGGGTTGGTTTTACCCTAGATGAATTGACCAATTTACCCCTATTTACGGCATTATTAGTGGGTGCGAGCCTTTCTTCTACGGATCCCGTCGCTGTTGTCGCTCTTTTTCGCGAATTAGGGGCCAGTAAAAACCTCACCGTGCTTTTGGAAGGGGAAAGCTTATTTAATGATGGGGTCGCTGTCGTCGCTTTCGCTCTTTTGGTGGAAATTCCCCTCGGTGCTAGTGGTCTATCCTTAGAGACAACCATTAGCCGGATTGCGGCTTTTATCGGTATCGGGGTGGCAGTGGGTTGTTTAGTGGGTTTTGGTATTTCCTATCTGACTCAACGTCTCGATTTACCCCTAGTGGAACAGTCTTTAACTCTTGTGTCCGCCTACGGTGCTTATTTATTAACCGAGGAGTTCGGGGGTTCGGGGGTAATCGGAGTGGTGACTACGGGGATTATTTTAGGTAATTTTGGCTCTAGAATTAGTATGAGTCCCCGTACCCGCCTATTAGTCACGCAATTCTGGGAGTTTCTCGCTTTTTTTGTCAATTCGATCGTTTTTCTCCTCATCGGCGATCAGATCCGTCTCTCCAGTTTAGCCGATAATCTCAATTTAATTTTTATCACGATCGCTGCCGTGGTAGCGGCCCGTTTTCTGGCTACCTTTGCTTTGGCAACTGTTAGTAATGCCTTGATGGAAACTAAAATTAATTGGCGGGAAAAAACGGTTTTATGGTGGGGAGGTTTGCGCGGTTCCGTTTCTATTGCCCTAGCTTTAAGTGTGCCGGTTATTTTTCCCAATCGTCAGGATATCATCGATATCGTCTTCGGAGTTGTTCTCTTTACCCTTTTGGTTCAGGGATTAACTATTCAAACTTTCCTATCGAGATTAGACTTGATCGGTGATCAACCAATTCGAGAAAACTATGCGGAACTTTTAGCCCGACGGGTAGCTTTAAAAAGAGTTTTAGACTATCTTTCTAAGTTAGATAAATCTCCCGATGTTGCCCCCGAATTCTTTAGTTATGAGCAGCATCTTGTCAAAGAAAAGTTAAAGACCGTAGAAGCGGAAATACAATCTCTCAACGATAGTTATCCCCAATTACAGCTATTGACAATGGAACAACTTCGGGAAACCCTCCTAGATATCGAAGCTGATACCTACGCTGAATTTATTCGAGCCGGCCGTTTAACTAGCAATTTATCCCCCGTCCTCCAAGAAATTCTCGCTGAAAGTAAAATTAGTGAACAGTAGGACTATTTTGGGGTATATACACTCAATCTCAATTCTCCTAACGATCAACGACTGGGTTTTATGACAAAAACCCCTCCAATTAATGAAGGGGTTTTTGTGGGGTTTTATGGGGGATTTTAGGAGACTTTTGTAGTTTCTTTTTCGGTGGATTGGGAGGGTTTTAGTTTGCGCTTGAGGGTGGAAGCTGCGCCCACAATACTAATCGCAAGTAAGCCAGCTATATTTCCAGATTCAGGAACGGAAACAGCAGGAGCAGTCGGAATAGGATCGATGGTTGGATCAACAAAACCCCCTGATATAGCATTCCCAAAACCTGCCAACTGAAGTGAACCAAATCTTCCTAAAACTTCCACAGTACCAGTGGAATTTTCATAAATACGAAAGCTTCCTAACTCTGGTCTATTAGGAAAATATAATATATCAGCTGCTTGTTCAGGAGTTGCGAGAACCAACACTCCATCGACCACAAAACCATTGGCGGTCATATCTAATCCGATCTGTTCAGTCAAAATCTGATTAAAATTAAATGGAGTGGTAGTGGACGAACTACTAGAAACTGCTAGTTCTGAGGTGTGAAGTCCAATCCAACCAATTCCATTTTTATAGCTAAGTGTTCCTAAGACAAAAGTTTGTCCAACTTGAACATTCTCAAAAGATGTTCCATCGAATTTAAAAAAGCTGGGAGCGGAATCGGGAAGACTAAAATCAAGTTGATTAGTACCAATTCCATTGACATCTGTATAGGGAAAAGGACTGGCGAAGCTATTAAAAACACCGTTTGTCACTCCAGAACCTACGGGTTGGCTATTTGCTGGTAAATTGCTCCAAGCAAGAAAAGAAGGGAGCAGAAATAAAAGCTGCTTAAAAATGGTCTGCTTGATAGAATATTGCTTTGCGACACTCATGTAATTTACACACTCCGTTAATGGCGACACTCCGTTGAGGACAACTTGAAGCCAGCATACACACTCCCCCCCCACAACTGTATCCTAAGCTACAATTTAATAAATCTTTATATTCTTCTCCCTAGCTTAGGGATTCATAGGGGAAAGAGTCTCAGGTATTTTCCCCTGTTTTACTGCTTCTCAGGCGACCTATCGCCTTCCGTGAGGGATTGTGGCGCAGTGTGTCAGATTCGGTCATAGGGTTCAAAATTTCGCTAACATTGTTAAGTAGCTGGTTATAATTAAATTAAAAATGGATTTTAGGTTCGATCCCCCCTGCCCCCCTTGATAAGGGGGGTGCCGATAGGCGGGGGGATCTGATGATTTTTAACGCCTACCTACTTAGGTGATTATTTATTATGACTATGTCGAGAGAGGAACAATTAAAGCTCCTTGGTCAGATGAAAGATTCTGATATAGATTATTCAGATATAGCTGCTACTGATGCCGAATTTTGGCAAGAAGCTACTGTAGAAGCTGCCCGTTGGATGGTATCGAGGGAAACGCCCATCGCCAGTAGGGGCAATTCATGAATTGCCCCTACTCCGTACCTCCCAACTGGGTTTTAAGTTTTATGATGCCTTACATCTGGCTTTTGCTGAAGCGGGGGGCGCTGATATTTTCCTGACCACCGATGACAGGCTGCTGCGAAAAGCTCAACAATATAGAGATTCAATTAACGTAACGGTAGAGAATCCCGTGATTTGGTTGATGGCGACTTTACAGGAGGATGGCAATGAAATTAGCTGAACTGAGAAAACAAGGATATCAAGCTTTAGTTGACTCTTTAGGGGTGGTGGGAATGCTCCGCTTCCTGCAACAATTGGAAGTCGGCCATGGAGATTACACCGCCGAGCGACACCAGTGGTTAGATGAACTGACCCTCGCCGATTTTCAGAGCTACGTTCAACAAAAGAAAAGTATCAATGGTGGGGAGTTAGGGGGTTAGAAGGCAAGAACTGGCTCTTCTGGTTTCTGTGTGGAAACGAGGTCTATACTGATAGAATATCCGTCAAAATAGTGCTTAAAGTCTTGCCGGATAAGCATTCCACGATTCCATAAGCAAAAACTATCAGACAAAATCGAGAAGAGCCATTAATTCTGTCGGGGTAATTAGAAAGGAATATCGTCTAAATTTTCCTCCACCGATGTGTCGCTAGGTTGCCAAGCGGAAGGATTAGAAAGTTCATAGGATGCGTCATATTCAAAATCCCCGGTGGAGACAGGTGCGACGGGTTTTTCCACCGGGGTTTTATTCGATTTGTGGGTATTGATTGGCACGACTTTTTCTGGAGTCGGGGCTGCCATTTCACCGCTACTCACGCTGCCGTCAAGATGATAGAGATGACTAATGACTAATTCGGCCCGTTTTTCCTTAAAACCTTCGGGACGATCGATCGTCTGCATCGAGAGACGACCTTCCAAAATTACTTGATCGCCTTCATTATAGTTCTGAGCGACTTCTGAGGCCAAATTTCCCCAAGCTACGGCCCTTAAATTAGTCGGGGTTGCCTCGGCACGATTGGCAGAAAACTCGACTAACATTTGAGCGTAGGGAGTTTGATTATCTTGGGTATAACGTAATTCGGGACGACGGACAATTTTAGCCATTAAAATGCAACTGTTCATGGTCGAAAATTAGTCTGAATTTTTCTAATAGCACCATTGTACTGAAAAAGTACAAGGATCACCACTGTAGAGGTTAGGGAATTTTATGGGACTCTGGTTAAGAAAAAATCTCTTTAACACTTGGTACAACGTCATCTTAACCCTTGCGGGTCTATTTCTCAGCCTCTGGGGTGGTTTAAGTTTTCTCGATTGGGCGATAAATCAGGCAAAATGGGCTGTAGTGACGGAAAATATCGGTTTATTTGTGGTCGGTCGTTATCCAGAACAGTCAATATGGAGAATTTGGCTGATTTTAACGATACTTGCGGCTTTATCACTGTTTTCTTGGCAATTAAACCGGGGTCGCTTCCCCAATTGCCCCGCTTTTCTCCAACGCTGGTGGGGATTGCTCTGGTTATTGACTTTACCTTTAATCGCTTGGTTGCTATTGGGGGGATTATTTTTAAAGGCAATTCCCCTCGATGATCTCAGTGGTTTAATCTTAACTTTATTAGTAGCGATCGCCAGTATGATTTTATCTTTCCCCTTGGGGGTATTATTAGCCCTGGGGAGACAGAGTGAATTACCGGCAATTCGTTGGCTATCTATTGGTTATATCGAATTATTGCGCGGTTTACCTTTGTTGGGAATTTTATTCATGGCTCAGGTGATGTTACCTTTAATTTTACCCGCCGGGACCAGACCGGAACGGGTAATCAGAGCGATCGCCGGATTTACCCTTTTTGCAGCAGCCTATCTGGCCGAAAATGTCCGCGGTGGTTTACAAGCGATTCCCAAGGGTCAAATTGAAGCGGCCAAAGCTTTGGGTTTAAAACCGATTTTCGTTTTATTATTGATCGTTCTACCCCAAGCTTTAAAAGCGGTCATTCCTGCTATTGTTGGTCAATTTATCAGTTTATTTAAGGATACTTCCCTACTGGCGATCGTGGGACTGGTGGACCTCTTGGGTATGGCAGGATCGGTTTTGGCTAATCCGAAATTTATCGGCGATTATCCAGAAGTTTATCTATTTTTGGCGTTTATTTACTGGATTTTCTGTTATTCTATGTCCCTAGCCAGTCGTAGGTTAGAACAGCGTTGATTGGGGTGATGGGGTGATGGGGTGTGGGGTGTAGGGTGTAGGGTGTAGGGTGTAGGGTGTAGGGTGTAGGGTGTAGGGTGTGGGGTGTAGGGTGTGGGGATAATAAATAAAAATAATCTCCTGACTCCTGAATACTGACTCCTGAATACTGACTCCTGAATACTGACTCCTGAATACTGACTCCTGTCTCCTGTCTCCTGACTCCTGTCTCCTGACTCCTGACGACCGGCTACTGATGACCGGCTACTAACCCCACCAACAGACTTATTCAGCACACCCTACCTGGCTTTTTGTCATAAATATTGATATGATTTAACAATCAGCAGCAATTTATGGTAAATATATTTATTTAGGAGAGCGAGAAAATGGCTGGATTCTTTGGCCTGTTTGGCAATAAGACGAAATACGTCGATGAACCGATGGATATGAGCGCACCGGAACCGAAAGAGGCTTTTTACTTGGAACCCGATGACGCTAAAACTCTCGGTGATATCGACTTTATGCGGACACCGATCACGATCCGACGTACTTTCCCGAAAACTGCCTCGAATAAAAAGGGTGGCGAATCGATTAAACAGATTTCTTCTATGGAAGTCAGCAAAGTCACCGATAACGGTATTGTGGCAAAATCGGCTACTTCCGAGGCTAATAGTAAGGCTAACGCTGCTAATGATAACGTTCGTCGCGCTAACGATGACAATATCAATCCTTTCCTGAAAATGGCCCGCGAAATCAAGAAATAGTATAGGGTTTGCTGAATAAATCTAAAAACCTTGTTGGGTAAAACTTTTAGACCTTTTGGCCATCAAAAAGTAATGGATCTGGGAGTTATCGGGGGAAAAATCCCTGGACTTTTTCCCTGAAAATTAGGTAATTGACCCCCTCAAAATCGGTAAAACCCTACACCCCACACCCCACACCCTACACCCTGCCCCCAGGAAAAACTTTTTCAGCAAACCCTAGTATAGTAAGGTGAGCATTGGCCACCCTTGATATCAAACTTTGGTGGGGAAAGCCCACCTTTTTTATGACCATTATTAACGGAAAAACCAAGTTATTAGGCGTAATCGGCGATCCCATCGGCCATACTCTTTCTCCCCCCATGCACAATGCCGCTATCGATGCCTTGGGGCTAAATTATGTCTATCTTCCCCTACCTATCGCCCCGGAAAATTTAGCAACTGCGATCGCTGGTTTGTCCGCCATCGATCTACAGGGTTTTAGCGTCACAATTCCCCATAAATTAGCAATTATTCCCTTATTATCGCAAATTACCGAGAAAGCAAGGCTAGTGGGCGCAGTTAACACCGTCTGGCGCACGGAAACCGGCTGGCAGGGAACGAATACCGATGTGGATGGCTTTCTCGCACCCTTGAAATCCCTTGACAAAGATTGGAGTCAGGTGAATCCAGTTATTTTAGGCAATGGCGGCGCGGCCCGGGCGGTGGTGGTGGCTTGCGCCCAGTTGGGCTGTGGCGAAATTCATGTGGTAGGACGCAATCAAAAGAAATTAGATCCTTTTAAAGAAAGTTGGGCGAATACAAGCCTCTATGACCTCCTAGAAGTGCATGGCTGGGACGAATTAGAGGGGCTGGTATCCACCACAGAACTCCTGATTAATTCTACCCCGATCGGAATGTCCCCCCAGGGCGAACAATCCCCTGTTGAGTTAGAATTATTAGACCTTTTACCCCCATCGGCGATCGCCTACGATCTAATTTATAATCCCCGGCCGACCAAATTTCTCCGGTTGGCCCGGACTAGAGGGATAAGAATTATTGATGGGTTAGAAATGTTAGTTAATCAGGGAGCGATCGCACTAGAAATCTGGTTAGGTCAACCCGTCCCCGTCTCGGTCATGCGGGAAGCTTTGTTAAAACAATTCTAAATGCTAAAATCCTATTTCTAGCTTTATTTATGCCCCCTTCTAGCTCCTTTTGGAAAACTCTGAATAACTCGATTCTAGTGCGCTATCTATTATTATTTGGCTGTGGCTGGAGTCTAATTATCTTAATTAACTATTTCTACGGGATGATCGCTATTTTTACTGGTTCGGCAGTCCTGGCCGCTCTATTAAATTATCCCGTGGTTTGGTTATCCCGTTATCTACCGAGAGGACTAGCCATTGCTATTACCACCCTAGTAGCTTTTATCCTCCTATTTAGATTAGTCACAGGCATAGGATTAGAAGCGGTTAATCAGGGGAGAGGACTACTATTCAATCTTACCGATGCCCTTAGTCAAAAAGATTTTTTACCCTTTCAAGACTTTCTTGATCGATTAGATTTAAATAAAATGGTGGGAAGCTTACAAACCGGTTTAGCCACGGGTTTATCGCTCGTACAGGGAGTTTTTTCCAGTGTCTTTACGGGCATTTTCGGGGCGGTGATCAGTGTTTATATGCTCATCGACGGTGATAAACTCTGGCGAGGTTTTTTGCAACTTCTCCCCATAGCATACCGGGAGCGTTTTGCCAAGTCTTTTCGACAAAGTTTTCTGGGATTTATTCGCGGGCAACTGTTGTTAATGCTCTTTTTATCGGTGACGAGTTTCTTAAGTTTTTCCCTATTAGGAATCAAATATGGGCTAATTTTAGCGAGCATTCTCGGTGTTATCGATGCTATCCCTGGTATCGGGGCAACCCTGGGCATTTTGTTGGTAACTATCTTGACTTTTACCTCCCAGGGACTAGCAATTGCCGTTAAAGCTTTTATTGTCTGTGTTGTCTTGGTGCAAATTCAAGATAATATTATTCGCCCTAAAGTTATGGGCAATGCCCTAGAATTAAACCCGGTAATTTTATTTTTATCTCTCTTTATCGGCGAAAGAGTTGCGGGATTATTAGGGGTTTTTCTATCCATTCCTATCGCCGGAATGATTGCGATCTGGATCGGATCGAGCGAAGAAAAACCAATAACAGCTTTAGAGGAAAATCAGTTAGGAGAAAGTCAAGAGAATTAAGAGCCGATCCCCAGTTTCTACTATACAATTAGGGAAATTTGTTATCTACAAAACTCGATCGCTAAGTAGGTAGGCGTTAAAAGTTATCAGATCCCCCCGCCTATCGGCACCCCCCTTATCAAGGGGGGATTAAGGGGGGATCGGCACCCCCCTTATCAAGGGGGGCAGGGGGGATCGAACCTAAAATCCATTTTTAATTTAATTATAACCAGCTACTTACCTATGGAAAACCTAGATTTAAAGAAATCCTCGCCCCTCTTATTTATCTCACCGTTTTTTCTCTGGGGAACAGCGATGGTAGCGATGAAGGGTGTTATCCCCCATACTACCCCCCTATTTATGGCGGGAATTCGCCTTGTCCCCGCCGGAATGTTAGTTTTAATAGTAGCTTGGTTTTTAGGTCGTCCTCAGCCCAAAACCCTGCAAGCGTGGCTATGGATTGCCCTTTTTGCTCTGATGGATGCCACTCTTTTTCAAGGTTTTCTGGCATTGGGATTAAATCGCACCGGGGCAGGGTTAGGATCGGTAATTATTGACTCCCAACCCCTAGCGGTGGCTTTAATGTCCAGTTGGCTATTTAAAGAAGTTATCGGTGTCTGGGGTTGGTTGGGATTGGGTTTAGGGATTGGGGGAATTAGTTTAATTGGCTTGCCCGATCAATGGTTTTATGACTTTTTTGGACAAAAAGGGTTAAATATTGACTTTAGCTGGCAGGAATTACTAAATAGCGGCGAAATGCTCATGCTTTTGGCTTCCCTATCCATGGCGGTGGGAACAGTCTTAATCCGGTTTGTCTGTCGTCATGCGGATCCCGTCAGCGCCACGGGATGGCACATGATTTTAGGAGGATTGCCGCTATTTTTAGCTTCAGGTTTCACCGAATCCCATCAATGGCAAAATATCGATTTAAATGGTTGGTTAGCTTTAAGTTATGCCACGATTTTTGGTAGTGCGATCGCATACGGAATATTCTTTTATTTAGCCGCCAAGGGCAATTTAACCAGTTTAAGTTCTTTAACTTTTTTAACTCCGGTTTTTGCCCTCACTTTCGGGAATTTATTCCTCGGTGAGATGTTAAGTGTATTGCAATGGGTGGGGGTATCTTTAACCCTCGTTAGTATTTATTTAATCAATCAAAGGGAAAGAATCGCCCCACAATTGCGGGCAATTTTTGCTAATCTTTCCTCACTTATACCCAAAAGCAACTAACTCAAATTCCGTGCGAATTACCTCGACTCTGGCAAAATTTGCTTCTTGTAATTTTTGGTTGAGATTTTGAGAAGTAAAACCTGTTTTATGAGCCATATAGGGCATTCCGGGGACTTCTGTTCCCATGCCGTAAAACATCCATAAAGCCCGCACGGGACCACCGGGAGAAATATATAAAGGTTCATTTTCCATATCGCCTCTAGCGACAAATTCGGCGGCAGTTTGCATATCGGGAACTACGATCATTAAAAAGCCTTCGGGTTTAAGAATGCGTTTAAATTCCTCTAGGGCGATGGGAACTTCGTAATGATAAATATGTTCTAGATTATGACTAGAAAAAACCGCATCGACGGAGTTATCGGGAACGGCACTTAAATCGGTAATAGTTCCTAAAATATCTGGGTTAACAGCAGTATTGATATCGAGGCGAATTTCTTGCCAATTGCCATCGCGGAATAGTTGGGGTAAAGCTTCGGGATTATAGGGACCACAACCCACATTTAAAACCAGTTTTTTCGGGGATTTTAGCGCTGTTATCCCTGGGGGAGCATTCCAAGCTAATAAACAAATATTTTTCAAACCAAGCAAACCGTGATTAGCGACTTGATCATCTAAAATTATCTGGGCTTGGGGATGGGTTTTAGTAAAATCTTTTATTGCCTGTTGGAGAGCGGGATGCTGACATTTATTGATGATAATTAAAGCGGAATCAGACCAGAAGTTTTTGGCTAAAAGCAAGGAGATAAAGAGAGAGCGATAGTCTTCGGCGGCATCGTAGTAATAAACTCCCAGCTTTTCTTCACTGTTTAATTCTTCCAGATCATCGAAAAAGTTTTCCGTTTCTTGATCGCTTAAAAATATTTGTTCTGATAGTTGAAAATCCTCCAAATCCTGGGATAATATAGTTAGTTTTTCTCCCGATGGATCGTATTTAAAAAAAGCTTCTACGCCATAACCGTAGCGATCGCTATTATCGCAGAAAGCGGCGACTAAACTACCGCGACGAAAACAACCCACTTGACAGTAAACCTCGTCCGGTTGCAGACAGGCAACGGCGAGATTGAGCAGGGGAAAGAGATTGCGATCGGGATAGGAGGCGGTTTTTTCGCTTAAAAGGGTTAATTGCTCGGAAATAGGCGACATTAAAGCCGATCCCCAATCCTGATACTGTTGAGGCAATTGTTCTAAGAATTTCTGTAAATCCATGCTCTTGCTTTCCCGAAAACTATAATCCTTTTCCACTATCGTAAATCATCGTGCTTGTCATCAGGTCACAGACTTAATTGTGGAAGAGTGCTAATCTGATCTATTAGCCCATCAGTACCAGTAGAGAAACTTCTGATA
Organism: Microcystis sp. LE19-10.1B; assembly: GCF_027530565.1. NCBI lineage: Bacteria > Bacillati > Cyanobacteriota > Cyanophyceae > Chroococcales > Microcystaceae > Microcystis > Microcystis sp. LE19-10.1B. Next base: position 11,210 of record NZ_JAPZQM010000265.1, read on the forward strand.
TGCTCTACAACTGCTTCCAGATCAAATTTTGGGGAGTAAGGGGGAGTATTCCCTGTCCAGGTTCGGAAACCGTTCGTTATGGTGGTAATACTTCCTGTGTAGAGATGCAAGTCGGTAGAGAAAGATTAATTTTTGACGGTGGTACGGGGTTACGCCTACTAGGACAGTCTTTGATGGCAGAAAGTCCAGCGAAAGCCCATTTATTTTTCAGCCACTCCCATTGGGATCATATTCAGGGTTTTCCTTTTTTTATCCCTGCTTTTATCCGGGGCAATACTTTTAAAATCTACGCAGTTCCCTCCCCCAACGGAGCAACCATCAAGCAAACATTACACGATCAGATGTTACATCCTAATTTTCCCGTGCCTTTGCAGATTATGCGGGCCGATTTAGAATTTTATAATCTAGAAATGGGCGAAACCCTCCACTGTGGGGATGTCACCGTCGAAACCCGTCCTTTAAATCATCCAGGAGAAGCGGTGGGTTATCGGGTAAATTGGCAGGGTTTATCGGCAGCCTATATTACCGATACCGAACATTTTCCCGATCGCCTTGATGATAACGTTTTGGCTTTGGCATGGCAAGCGGATGTGATGATTATTGATGCTACCTACACCGATGAGGAATACAACGATCCTAAGTATTCTAAGGTGGGTTGGGGTCATTCCACTTGGCAGCAGGCAGTCAAAATCGCTCAAGCAGCGCAAGTTAAGCAGTTAGTTCTATTTCATCACGATCCGGCCCATAATGACGATTTTCTCGATCGCATTGGGGAAGAGGCAAGAAAGATTTTCCCTGAAACTATTCTCGCCCGGGAAGGCCTCTCGATCGAATTGCGGCCGGGAGATGATCAGATAGATGAAGTGTAATCTAAGTCACTGTTCCCCACCATGAAGATAACTGCTGTAGATGCTCAACAGCTTATCTCCGTGAGCGCAGATAGGATAGAATGGTATAACTTCATCTGGGATTTTCTCTGATGCCATATTATAAAAATGTCCAATCAATCCTCACCTAACTCCACAGAAATACAAGCAATTTTTGATCAGATCGCTCCCGAATATGACCGCCTTAATCAAGAATTAAGTTTAGGATTACACCGTATCTGGAAATTAATGACAGTCAAGTGGTGTCAACCCGAAAAAGGAGATTTTGCCCTCGATATCTGTTGTGGTAGCGGCGACCTGACTAACCTATTATCAAAACAAGTGGGTAAAACGGGCAAAGTGATCGGACTAGATTTTTCCCCACAACAATTAAAAATCGCCCGTCAACGTTTTAGTGCCACTAATATTAACTGGATGGAAGGGGATGCCCTTAATTTACCCTTTGCCGATTCTAGCTTTGATTGTGCCACTATTGGCTATGGATTACGCAATGTGGTGGATACTGCCCAATGTTTGGGGGAATTATACCGAGTCCTCAAACCGGGTGCTAAAGCGGCGATTCTTGACTTCCATCAACCCACCGAAACCATCGCCAAACTATTCCAAAACTGGTATCTCGATCATATCGTCGTTCCGGCTGCCGAGCGTTACGGTTTAACTGACCAGTACGCTTATATTAGTCCCAGTATCGATCGCTTTCCCCGGGGCCCAGAACAGGTAAAATTAGGCTATCAGTCGGGATTTTCCGGCGCTGTTCACTATCCACTCCTAGCAGGACTGATGGGAGTGTTAGTCTTGAAGAAATAACTCACTCACATTTCCGTTTATTTTTTGCTGCTAAATTGAATCTCCCTACTCTTTGGACATGGATCTTACCGCCGATCGCGGGGGCAATTATTGGCTATTTTACGAACGATGTAGCCATAAAAATGCTATTTCGTCCCTACAAGGCGATTTATATCGGTAAGCGTCCTCTTCCCTTCACTCCGGGGTTAATTCCTCGCAATCAAGATCGATTAGCTGTTCGGGTATCGGATACGATCATGGGTTCCCTGTTAACCCCCGAGGAACTACAAAAACTGGCTAAACGACTCCTCGACACCGAAAGGGTACAGGGGGCGATACTCTGGCTGTTACAATTAGCTTTAAAACAAATAAAAGGCGATCGGCAAGCAAAAACAGCCGAGATTTTGGCGGCGATTCTTCATGATTTATTCGGGGAATCTTTAGCGAGATTACTAAAAGTTTTAGCCCGACGGCAGGACTTTTTAGAAAAACAGATCAATCAAATTTTTGATCGCCTAGTCTTAGAATTTTCTCTCAGTGAACAACAGGCGCGACAATTCTCCGATTGGCTATTAGAAACCGTCCTACCTGCTGATGTTATCCGTCTAGCTTTGATCGATTTTTTAACCGATCGCAATATTCAAGTTATCGATGAAGGATTTCGGGAAAAAACCAGTGGAACCTATTGGGTAGTAGCCAATTTATTCGGTTTACGCAATGCCCTGGCCCGCTTACGCACTTTTTGCCTTGATGAAAAGGATTTAGCTAATACCAGAATCAAAGAATTATTACTATCTTTAGAGATGCGTAATCGTCTGAAAAACTGGTTACAAGGTATCTCTTTGCAAAATTTACCTATCTCCACCGTCAGACAATTGCGTAAAACCACTAGAGACACGGTGCGAATTTATATTCAAGAAAGTGGCGAACAATTTCTGCAAGATTTTGGACAAACGATCGACTGGGATCAAATCGCTAATTTAATTATTAATCGTCTGCAATCCTCGGTGTCAATGACTACATCATTAGGGGTAATTAGTCAAGAGTTAGCGTTAATTTTAGAGCGTTATCTAGAGGAAGATTTAGAGAAATTAGTCGCCCAAATTATCCCGATTCTCAACATCGATCAGGTAATCCGCGATCGGGTAAATGCCACTTCCCCTGCTGATCTGGAAAATGCTATTCAAGGAATTGTTAAACAGGAATTACAGGGAATTGTTAATCTTGGTGGTATTCTCGGTCTTCTAGTTGGACTAATACAAACAATTATTTTAATTGCACAGAATCCGGGGTAATAATTAGGGTCTGCTGAAAAAGTTTGTTGGTGGGGGCAGGGTGTGGGGTGTGGGGTGTAGGGTGTGGGGTGTGAATTTTCCCCGTGAAAAAGCCTTAATCTAACAAGGTTTTTAGATTTATTCAGCAAGCCCTAATTAGGTGGGTTAAACTAAGTTAACCCACCGGAATCATCCCGTTTATTTTTAAGGTAAAATCAAAAAACTTCCCTGACAGAAAAGAGTTTTATCGTCGAGAATAAAAGATTTAATCTCCACATCTTTGCCTAAATCGACGGTAAAAGGTTGCAAATCAATAGATAAATCTGGGGCTAAACCTTGCCATTGTCGGGGACTAATCCCTAAAGTGCGGGCATCTTTTAAGGTAATATCAGCAGTAAAAATTACTTCTGCACCTGTTTCTCTATGGCCGAGAAGAGAGAAATAGCCCTGATTTAGAAGAACATTTTTCCAGTTAAAACGCTGTTGTGAGATAATTTCTCTGGCGTTAACAATTCCGTTATTTTCTAGGGAAAAAATTAGTAAATCGGCAAAAGCATTAACTAAAATAGTCGAGGCGATCGAATTATTTAAATCCTGCTCGTTAATTTCCACCTCACCGCTAACCCGAATAGGTTCCAAAATTTTTAGGGGTTTCCCTCGCAAAACCTGCCCAATATTAAGACGAATATTTTCCCCTCTTAATTGCGCTTTACCTAAATGTAAACCTTGATAAATCGCTCTTCCTACGGCTAAAAATACCCCGGGGATATAACCGCGCAAAATTTGCCGATCATGACCGTGCAGCTGCATTTCTAAATCTTCTATCTGTTCTACTTGCGTTCTTAAGAACAGACGTACTGCTGGCGGCAAAACCTTACTAATAATCTCACTTTGAGTATTGACCCACATAAACGTTATCTCACTCACTCCACAATTTTTCCAATTGTAACAGAGCTAGATCGATCGAACCATGAGGGGCTGCCGTCAGGTATCAGTTATAGGTGAAAACTTCGCTACTTTCTGTTTACTGATTACTGATCACTGAAAAGCCGCTAATTTTTAGGTTTTTGAGGCGTTGAGGGAATTAAAACGAGGGGAAAGATAGGCGACTAAAACCCCGAGGGCAAACCCGATTAAATTGCGGAAAAGGGGCAGTAATTCACTGGTGCGAGTAACCACCGGTCCGATGCCAAAAGCAACAAAGAGGATAAACCAGAGGGGAGAGACAATTAAAACCCATTGCCAAGCGAAAACCTGTCCTTCTTTGCGAGGAATACCGGCAAAACCGAAGACTAAACCGCCGACAATTGAGGTAATTAAAGTTAAAATCCACTGTTCCTTCGGTAAACCGGGGACCACCGCACAACCACCTTTAACTAAACAGCCTTTTACCGTGTCCAAGGATTGTACGATCGCGTTATTTTCGCCATTTTCCCGGACAAAATACATATTACCGAAACGGGCCTGTAATTCGATCCAAAAAGTGCGGGGTAAAAATTCATAGACGGCATCACCAATACTAAAAGATAGTAGATTACCGCCGCGACCATCGGCCACTAGGAGAATACTTTTATCATCCAATCCCCAGAAATTAATCACTGCCCGGCCGGGGCTGCGGTCATATTGGGTTAAAACTCGCATTTTCCAGCCGGTTTCCCCTTGAAATGTCTCGATATCTCGGATTAATGCCTCTTCCTGTTTTGCGGGTAGATAATTGGCTAAATCAACGATCGGAGTGGCTTGATTGGGCAGTAATTCGGGATTATTCACCGCTAGAGCTTGATCCGGGCAGATAATCCAACCCAGACAGCTAATGACACCAATTACAAGAGCGATCGAGATTCCTCGGCAAAAACGATTGAGCATAGCACTTCTAGACAATGAGAATTTTTTCAGCAAGGGTGTAGGCTAACTTTCAGTTTCTTTACACTTATTTACTTTATCTTAAGGGAATTCTCAACTTTAGTCACCCAGTTAGGGACTTGCGCTTTGATAATGTACCTTTTGGGCGAACGCAGTTCGCCCCTACATTAATGTACCTTTTGGGCGAACGCAGTTCGCCCCTACATTGTGGACAAAATCCGTTACTGTAGGGGCGCAAGGAACTTGCGCCCTCCGATCGCCCAGGTTTGCTGATCACCCTAAGTAGGGGGAGAGCCTTTGAGAGTCCCCGCAGCTAAGGGACTTGCGCTTTGATAATATGCCATCTGGCCGGCCTGATTCTTCTACAGAGCGATTTTCTGGCTAGGATATTATTCCCACGCAAGTCCCTTATCGGTCATCAGATGCGAGTTTTCAGTTCACTCTCCAGAAACTCAACTCAAGCTGATGAGGTCTCAACCAGTTGTATTAACTGGATCTTTTGCCAAAATGGAGTAAATATAGTAGCGGGGGGATGGTCAATGACAGCACAGGAAGTATTAGAGTTAATTCAACAGGCAAAGGACGAAAGAGCGGGGAAGTTGGATCTGTCTGGCGGAAACTTAACAGAAATTCCCCCCGAAATCGCTCAACTCACCTCCCTGCAAATCCTCTTTCTCAACAATAACCAAATCAGCGAGATACCAGAAGCGCTCGCTCACCTAGTCAACCTGAAGCGATTAGTCCTCGAAAATAACCCGATTACCAACGTTCCCCCGGAAATTATTCGTCAGGGATGGGGTAAAACAATATCGAGTGATGGCAATCCGCAGGCGATTTTTAGTTATCTCAAGAATAAAGCCAAACGCCCTCTTAATGAGCTTAAAGTTTTATTGGTGGGGGAGGGGGATGTGGGGAAAACTTCCCTGTTAAAGCGGTTACTGCACGATACCTTTAATTCCGAAGAACCCAAGACCCCCGGCATTAATCTTGAAAAGTGGCAACTGCCCCAAAAACCTGATATTCGCCTCAATCTCTGGGATTTTGGCGGTCAGAAAGTGATGCAAACCACCCATCAGTTTTTTCTGACTAAACGCAGTCTTTATCTGCTTGTCCTCGACAACCGCAAAAACGAACAGCAAAACCGTCTGGAATACTGGTTAAAACTCATTGAAACCTACGGAGGCAATTCTCCCGTAATTATCGTGGGTAATTGTGCCGATGAACATCCCCCCCAAGTTAAGATCCGCACCCTCCGGAAAAAATATCCCCAAATCACCAAGCTAATCGCCACTTCCTGTAAAACCGGTGTGGGAATCGAGCAACTTGTGCAGGAAATCGCCTCTCAAATCGATGCTATTCCCCATATCAAAGATTTATTGCCTAATAGTTGGTTTGAGATCAAAACTCAACTAGAAGCGATGCAAAAGAGTTATGACTTTATTTCCTACGAAAAGTATCAGGAAATGTGTCAGACAGCCGAGATTAAAGAGGCCAGCGATCAAAAAAGTTTAGTGCAGTTTCTCCACGATCTCGGTATTGTCCTCAACTACCAAGATGATCCGCGACTGAATGAAACCAATGTCCTGAACCCGGAATGGGTAACTAGCGGTGTTTATGATATTCTCAATAATCACGATTTGATGGTGCAAAAAAAAGGCATTCTTTCACTGCCAGATCTGCCAAATATTCTCAAACAACCCCAACGTTATCCCGAAAATAAACGCCGATTTTTGATGGATTTGATGGGAAAATTTGAACTCTGTTTTCCCCTTGATGGTTACAGTCCCGATCGCTATCTAATCACCGATCTTCTACCCATCGATGAACCGGATGTGGATAGCTACGAAAACGCACCTTTACACTTCCAGTACCGTTATGATATCCTGCCCGGTAGCATTATTTCCCGCTTTATCGTCCGTAATCACCAGATGATCTATAAAACCATGCGTTGGCGTAGTGGTGTGGTTCTGACAATGGATCTTAATAAAGCTTTGGTGCGTGCCGACGAGGAAGATAACTACATCAGCATAAAAGCCCAGGGTTCCCGTGCTAGTGCGCTTTTAGCTATTATTAAGACAGATTTTCAGAAAATTCACGCTACTATCCCTAATTTAGCCGTACAGGAAAAGTTAGTGATTCGAGAATTGCAAGGGGAAAAACCCACCGGGGTAGAAGTTCCCGTCGATTATCTCTATCTGATAGAACTCGATCGCCAAGGCAGCGTGGAGGCAATTCTCCCCGGTTTGCGCGGCAAATATAATATCCGCGATATCTTAGAAGGGGTGGAATCTAAGACAGAAAGAGCAAGAGATCTCGATATAAGGGAGGAACGTGGCCGCAAAAGCCGAGAAAATCGCCCTATGAGTCCCAAAACGCCAGAAACTCCCAATCTCCTGAAACCTAGTCTCGCTTTGTTGCTGGTTTTAGCTGTGGTTGCTTGTATAGTTGCGGTGATTGCCCATTTTGTGCCAGATTCAAAGCATATTACCAGCGTTTTGACAATTATTTTTATCTTTGCTTTTATTGTCTTTGTGTTATTGCTCTTGACGGGTAAAATCAATCAAACGACCTTTAATCAGCTTTTTGAAGTTTTGTCGCGATTTATCCCTACTTTTAAAGGACAAGAACCCAAAACCAACAACGATGACACCCCCCAAGAAACCCCCAAATCGGAGCAGTAAAGATTTGCTTACCACAGAAAGGTAACTTAGGCGAAAAAGTTTACAAATATTTAGGGTTTGCTGAATAAATCTAAAAACCTTGTTGGATAAGGCTTTTAGACTTTTTTTCCCTCAAAAAGTGCCTACCATTGGAGTGATCGGGGGGAAAATTCCTGGACTTTTTCCCTGAAAATTAGGTAGTTGACCACCTGAAAATCGCTAAAACCCCACACCCTACACCCTACACCCCACACCCTACCCCCACGAAAAACTTTTTCAGCAGACCCTATTTATGGTTTGCTGAAAAAGTACGGGCGAAGCATTCGGTTAGAAAATCTCCGGTTTCACCGACCAAAATCGATGTCCTTTCTTGATAATGTGTCTTTCTGCTACTAACATTATTATTCGTTGTCTTTTAACTCAGCGTCGGGTTTTGAAGGGTTGTCATCCGTTGTGATAATTGTACCAGAAGGCAATTGATAGCCTGTTAAATTCGGCTCTTCGTTACTCTTTATGCTAAATCAACAGACAAGATGCCAAGACAACATACTTCTAACCCAAAAATTCCGAAAGTTTCTCAAGCCACAGCCTCTCCGTTTTATTAGTTTAAGTTTATTGTTGATTCCCTCCACCACCCCATTCGTTGTCCTTCGCTCGAAATAACTAATTATTTCTCCAAACCAGTTTCGGATTGTTTGACAACTCTTGGTAAAAACACTGGAGGATTTTGCCAACCATTCCGAGATGGATAGCATTCCCTCTGTCGGATTCTCTGA
>NZ_JAPZQM010000731.1:0-3408 GCF_027530565.1 Microcystis sp. LE19-10.1B
GGAAACCATCTATCTATTTCGATGTAATTTCTGCCGTACCAACGGCATTTATAGGCTAATTGTCGGGTAATTTCTCCCCAACTAACGTCAGATATTGCCTGAGATAATTTCGGGTTTTTGACCATATTCTTAACGGCTAAATTCTCAACCACAATCGTTTGGTTTTCCCGAACTAATTGAGTGGTTAGCTTGTGTAAATGGTCTTTTCTGCTATCGGTGATTTGAGCGTGAATCTTGGCTACTTTGATTCTTGCTTTTTCCCGATTTTTTGACCCTTTCGCAGTCTCCGATAATGCTTTTTAAAATGCTTGGGATTAGACACTTTATCGCCATCGCTGGTAATCACGAGGCTACTAATTCCTAAGTCAATTCCAATGGCTTTATCTGTTACTGGGAAAGGCTTAATTGTTGGGTCATCAAATCTAATTGAAATATGCCAGCGTCCAGAAGGATGTAATCTGACTGTTACTGTGCTTGGTTCACAGCTTTCTGGGATTTGTCTTGACCATCGAATAGGTAAAGGTTCTGTGCATTTAGCTAAATAGACTTGTCTGTCTTTAAATTTAAAAGCAGACTTGGTAAATTCGGCACTTCCTCCCTGATGTTTTTTCTTAAAGTTAGGATACTTAGTACGACCAGCAAAGAAATTAGTAAAAGCTGTTTGTAGGTGTCTTAACCCTTGTTGTAAAGGTACACAGCTAACTTCATTGAGAAAGTTTAATTCTTCTTGTTTTTTCCACTCGGTTAGCATTGAAGACGTTTCAGCATATCCTACTCTTTCTTGTCTTTCATACCAAGCTTGTGTTCTGACATGGAGAGCTTTGTTGTAAACTAATCTTACACAGCCCAATGTGCGCCGCAATAGCGACTCTTGTTCTGGTGTGGGGTAAAATCGAAACGAATAGGCTTTTTCCATATCCCGCATTCTAGCATATATCGTGTAAATGTGCTAATATTTGACGGTAAAGCCGTCGTAGAACGACGGGGTTTCAGACCCAAAATTTTCGATGAAATTTGCAATCCCATTGAATTTGACCCCGTATTATGGGAACTAACCCCCAAAAGCCTTGCTACAGGGCAAATTTAGAATTGCTGTCTTCACCCCGACATTTGAGATAAAAACCCCTAAGAGGATTTGTTAGGGGTTTTTACCCATCAGGAAACTGGTCACAACTTGTCGTAAAGTGAAATAGGACTGACCAGTGCCACCGATTTTGATTAGCAAACTCCCATGATTCATCAACCCCCGGCGGGGACAAGGGATTTATTACCCCTAGAAGTTACCCAAAAAGGCTGGATTAACGATCGCCTTCAGTCTGTCTTTCAGCGTTGGGGCTATCAAAGGATCGTCACCTCCACCATTGAATGGCTCGATACCCTCACCGCAGGCGGTGCGATCGATCCCAGCACCGTGATCCAACTCCACGGGGATAGTCAAGGACTATCGGGATTACGCCCTGAATTAACCGCTTCCATTGCCCGCAGTGCCGTCACCCGCATGAGTGGGGAGTCCTATCCCCAACGTCTCTGTTATCGGGCTAACGTTTTTCGTCGCCCTAGCGCCGGTTATCACGGTCGTCAAGTGGAATTCTATCAAGCGGGGGTAGAACTGCTCTTTTCTGGCGGTTTACTAGCCGATGCCGAGATTTTACTGCTCCTGGCCGACTGTTTCGATAGTTTGGCCGTCCCTAACTGGCAGATTATTTTAGGAGAAGCGGGTTTGACTCGTTCGCTACTTTCTCCCTTTCCGGATCCCTTACGCGAACAGGTGAAACGCTGTTTAGCCCTCCTCGACTACGTTAGCCTCGAAAATCTTCCCTATCCTAACGAAATCCTCCGGCAGCAAGCCCGACAATTATTCCAGCTGCGCGGTAATCCTGAGGATGTCCTCGCACAAGTGGCAGTATTGGCCCAGGAAGAATCAGCCCAAAAAGCCGTTAATAACCTTAAATCCCTAGTAGAGCTGCTTAATGCCGATCGCTCTGGGCCTTTCCCCCTAATTCTCGATTTAAGTCTGATTCAAACCTTTGATTACTACACCGGCATCGTTTTTAAAGCGGTTAGTGATCACCAGCAAAATCTCAGTATTTTAGGCCAGGGCGGACGCTATGATCAATTATTGGGCGTTTTTCATCCCCAGGGCCAATCGGCTCCGGGTATCGGTTTTTCCCTGAATATCGAAGAACTGCACGAAAGTTTATTATCGGGGCAGACTTTACCCACTCAAGCTGCCCCCCTCGACTGGTTGCTTATCCCTTTGGGTAATAACGCCCAGATAGCGACTTTTAGTAAAGCTCGCTCCCTTCGCACCGGTGATCCGAATCTGAGAGTGGCGATCGATTTAGGGGGTCGCAGCGAGGCACAAATTCGTACCTATGCCCGCGATCGAATGATTAAAAATCTCGCCTGGGTGCAGGAAGATGGTTCCGTGAGCGAAGAATCTCTCTAAAAGGGGGCAAAAGCAGCGAAAATACTGCCTTCTGCCCGCTGCTATAGGACTCTATCTAGGGTTTGCGGCAAAAAGTACGGGCGAAGCATTCGGGCAATAACCTATCGGTGAAACCGTAGATTTTTTATCCGAATGCTTCGCCCCTACAGGACGCGGGCCGATGAAAACGCAAGGTTTTGAAGCACGATTCCCTCAAAATCTTGCACCTGTTTCGCGAGAATAGACCTCGTTTCCACACATAAACCAGAAGAGCCGTTAAAAAACTTTATAAATAATATTGATTGGTTTGTTTATAATAACCATCATTAATACCCACTGAAACCATAATAAATCATAAGCAAAAATCAATGTTAATAATCGATTCTAGTCTATACCAGAGATGAACGTGGGTTGGGTTAAAGCATGAAACCCAACGCTGACGGCGATAATTGATCCGCTTCTTGGCAGGGTAACGACTAGGGCTGTCCCAAGTGCGGGAAACGGCGATTTTAAAATTTTCACCCTTTATTCAAGAAAAAATCATGTCAACTCCTTTTTTGGTTAAAGATGTCCGTCCCGGTTTATCTGGTTCCTTCCCCAAATATCTGACGGCATTATATAGTTTTACCAATAAATGTTAGAACAAAGATGTAGATGTAGGTTGCTCTAATGGGAAGTTTTGTGACGACAAGTAGCATTGATGATATTTATGGGGAATAATAGATTTAGATGAGTGCCTAACTTTCCAATTGGTAGCGACTCGCCATGAAACAACCAACCGCCAATTATGATGAACCCTGGAAAGAAGCATTAAGCGAGTATTTTGAAGCGTTTTTATACCTGGACTTCCCCCATACAGAAATACTAAAAAATTAACAAAACCCTTACTGCCTGGAGCTTCTCAGAAAAAATTGAAAAGACGCTACTGGGTACATTTTCCCTTTGAAAATGGCTGTACCGTTGACTGTATCTAGAGTAGA
>NZ_JAPZQM010000607.1:0-4792 GCF_027530565.1 Microcystis sp. LE19-10.1B
TTCAAAAACCTTGCATTATCCTTCTTGTAGTACATCGCTTGGTACAAAAAACAAGGGCAACAAAGCCTAAAACGACCGACTCCTGACGACCGGCTACTGACTCCTACCCCCAGGAAAAACTTTTTCAGCAGACCCTATTTAGGGGTGGCTGAATAATGGGAAAAACCTTGTTGGGGAGGAATAGATAATCAGTTTTTAATAACCGGATTTAGTATTAGACGGAGATTGGTGGCTCTCTTAGGTTTGGTGGGTAAAATGTATTCTAAGATACAGTCCTGCTGGCGAGGGAGTGGAAGGAACCACAGAGGCACAGAGGACACAAAGATTGATCGCTTCTATAGTAAGTTAAAATGACCACACAAAGAACAAGAGAGCCGATTGGTTCCCCATCGATATCGAACCTTTTCTGGAAAACCGCCCATAAAATTATCCCAATTCAACTAACTTTATCTACCCTAGAAATAGAGACTTTTCCTAGTAATTAGCATCCTTGGGATAACTACCTGAGATCGATCGAAATGGGATTTAATAAAAATAAGGCCGCATGACTAGCCATTTCTGCTGATAAATAAATCTTTTTATATTTAATAATCCCCGTTTCTAGAAAAGAATCCCTTAACATTGCTTTTGTCCCACTATTAAAATCCGCTTCGTAAAAAACTTCTTTAATTCCCGAAGAAATAATTAGTTTTAAGCAGGAAATACAGGGTTCTAAAGTAACGTAAATACTAGCCCCTTGGGTAGAAATACCGTGTTTGGCCGCTTGAGCGATCGCATTAGCTTCGGCATGAATTGCTCTAGAGGGAATTTCTCCGGATTCTCGACAGGTTCCCAAACCGGGATAACAAAAACCCTGGGCAGTACAATGAACCGTTCCCGATGGCGAACCATTGTAACCCGTGGCTAAAACCTGCCGATCTTTGACAATTACCGCACCGACGGGAAAAGCTAAACAGGTGGATCTGGTGGCGGCTAATTTAGCGATCATTAAAAAATATTCGTCCCAAGTCGGTCTTTTTTCTTCAGAGTTGATCACGGTTTCATACCAAGCTAGAAAAAGCAAAAAAGAGGGGGTTCTCTCTGATAGCTTATCATTAGTTGACCTCTAAACCAATTAAAGCACCACCCTGACCATCGATCACGTGGCCAATGTAGTCACCAGCCTCTTCTAACTGCTCACTGGTTAAGGCATAGCATAAAAACTGAAAAAAACTCGAAAAATTAATAATAATTTAAAGAATTTGACGCTGGAGAATAATCAGATTTTGGCTGATAGCTAAACCTTGACGGCTGGCAAAATAACAGAAATTCTTAAGAAGCTAAAGGGTTTAAATCCCCAGAGAGAGCATTGTAGAATGAAGCGGTTAGTTATCTACTAGAAGATAGGACTTTTCCGTCCCAGCGAAACAATTCTATTCAAATCTTTAACCCAAATTGCCAAGGAGACTGAGTTTTAATGTCTGTTAATTTTCTGGGAGTTGGTTTGTTTCACCCTCTCCTTACCCCTTATCTCGCCCTCCATATTCCTGACGGCTTTTTGAGTCCATCGGTGAGTCTATTTACTTGGATAATTGCCGTTGTCCTGATTGGCTTTTCTCTCAAAAAAGTGCGCGGTCACTACGCTGAACGGGCTGTACCTTTGATGGGAGTTTGTGCCGCCTTTATTTTTGCCGCCCAGATGATTAATTTTCCCATTCCGGGGGGAACCTCCGGACATTTGTTAGGGGGGACTCTGGCGGGGGTTCTGCTCGGTCCCTGGGCGGGTTCTTTGGTGATGGCGGTGGTTTTTATCGTGCAAGCTTTATTTTTTCAAGATGGCGGTTTAACGGTTTTAGGGGCGAATATCGTCAATATGGGTCTGATCGGCACCTTTGGCGGTTATTATCTCTATCTGGGGATTAGGAAAGCCCTCGGTTTTCATAGTTGGCGCAGTATGGCGATCGCTGTTGCCCTGGCCGCTTGGACAAGTGTGGTGGTGGCGGCGTTAGCTTGCGCCCTGCAATTGGCTTTATCGGGGACTGTACCGCCTTTAGTCGCCCTTTTTGCCATGTTATCTTGGCATATCCTCATCGGCATCGGGGAAGCGGTGATTACCGTTTTCGCTGTCGGTTATATCTGGCGAACCCGTCCCGATCTTCTCTACGATCCGCCCCATTCCGTTAATACCTCTGTTCCCCCTTCCTACGCTCCTCGTCAATAGACCTCTTGTAAAAATCAAAAATTGTTGTTAGGGTCAGGAGTCGGTCGTCAGGAGTCAGGAGAATTAAGAATGAATAATAATCAATTAAATGGTCTATTTAAGGATTTTATGCAATTTAATCCTTATTTTTACCGTTTTTGAACCCTCAAAAATTAATTATGCAAGAGGTTTAATAAAGATTAGCCCATGAATATTCGCAGAAATAGCCAATTTTTTCTGATTGGTCTGGTATGCTCCCTAATTATCGCCGTTTTTCTTTCTCCCTTTGCCAGTCCCGATCCCGACGGACTCGATCGAGTGGCGGAAGACTTGCAATTTAGCAAAAAAGAAGACCCTAACGCCCTAGGTAGTCAATTACCTTTTGCCCGAATTTTTGATGGTTATGCCCTCAAAGGTGTTCCCGAAGGTATCGCCACTCCCCTCGCCGGTTTTCTGGGAACTCTTGCCACTTTCGGCATCGCTTGGGGTATCGGTAAATTAGTCATTCCAAAATCCCAAAATCAGGAGTAAGGAGTCGGGACGTGGGGACGTGGGGACGTGGGGACGTGGGGCATTTAGCTGAAATTTCCCTAAATCCCTAAACCCCTAAACCCCTAAATCCCTACATCCCCTTTCTAACTGATAACTGATCACTGATCACTGAATAAATGCTACACATTGCCACTTTTTCTTGCGAAAATGAGCGCCCAAATTTCGGTTTTTGGCAGAGACTCGCGCCCCATACCCGTGTTTTAGTGACTCTTTTGTTAGTTTTTGCCACAGCCTTAACGCCGAATGGTAGCTGGGAAACTTGGGGGATTTACGGATTAGGATTAATTATTTTAATTCTGATCAGTCGGGTGGCTATTCCCGTACTTTTACAAAGAGTAGCGATCGAATTTGTCTTTATCGGTGTGGTTTTATTGGGAACTCTTTTTCGTGATGGCGGGGAAATTCTTTGGTCTTGGGGATTTTTGCGGGTAACTAGCGAGGGATTGCTGGTGTTAGGCAGTGTGGCCCTAAAAGCTTTTCTCTGTCTTTGTACGGTCAATATTCTGGTTTTAACGACAGCAATTCCCGACCTGTTGCAAGCATTAGTTACCCTGAAAACTCCCCCTTTATTGGTGGCAATTTTGGCTTCTATGTACCGTTATCTAGCTGTTTTGATCGCTGAATTTAATTCCATGCGAAGGGCAGCAATTGCGCGCAATTTAATGAGTAGTCCCCGATGGCAACGGTTGCTAGTGGGACACATGATCGGCGCTTTATTTATCCGTACCTACGAACGTGGCGAGCGCATTTATCAAGCCATGTTATCGAGGGGTTACACTGGTTCCTTGCCCTCTGTACAGGTTCCCCAAAGCAAGCTGAAAGATTATCTCGCTATAATTTGCATAGTAATTCTGATCCTCTGGGGTCAAATGGTACATCTGCTCAGTTGACACTCCCGTTGCCTAAACTTGAAGCTAGATTGACAACCTGTTGCCAAAAAAGCCGTCCTCCGCTACGCTAAAGGACGGGGAACCTTAAACCCAATTTTTCGGTAAAAGTCTCGTTTTTCATGCACCACAACCCGATTTTTATTGAAAACCTAGTTTATACCTATCCTGACGGCACAGAAGCGTTAAAGGGTATTAATTTAGCCATTGAAGCTACGGAAAAGGTGGCTTTGGTCGGGGCAAATGGATCGGGAAAATCCACCTTATTACTGCATTTTAACGGTATTCTCCCGCCGCAAACGGGTAAAATCACCGTCGGTCCCTACCAAGTTAAACCGGAGAATTTAGAAAATATCCGCAATTTTGTCGGTTTAGTCTTCCAAAACCCCGACGATCAGCTATTTATGCCCACTGTCTGGGAAGATGTGACTTTTGGCCCGATGAATCAGGGAATTCGCGGAGAGGATTTAAACCATCGCTGTCATCATGCTTTACACGCGGTGGGATTGGATTCCCAGCATTATGGTAAGAGAAACAGTCAGAATCTATCGGGGGGTGAAAAAAAACGCGTGGCGATTGCGGGGGTTTTAGCCATGTTACCGCAGGTCTTAGTTTTTGATGAACCTAGCGCCCAACTAGACCCCCGGTCCCGTCGGCAATTAATACAACTGTTAGCCACTTTACCCCAAACCCAAGTGATCGCTACCCACGATCTCGATCTGGCTTTAGAATTATGCGATCGCACGGTTGTTTTAAATCGTGGTCAGGTGGTGGGAGAGGGAGAAACCGCTAAGATTTTAAGTAATCGGGAATTTTTGGAACAACACGACCTGGAAATACCCCTTTGTTATAGTCGTCCCTACTGTGCGATCGCTGATGCGCCCTCACAAGTCAGTGATCAGTGATCAGTTATCAGTTATCAGATGTGAGTTTTCAGTTCACCGATTACTGTTTACTGGACGGCTACGCCGTGCCTTTGGCAACACTGAAAAAAAGCTCCCTTTTCCCCCCTCATAGACAGTCTTAACGAGTGATTTAGATAGGGCTTGCTGAATAAATCTAAAAACCTTGTTGGGTAAGACTTTTAGACTTTTTGTCAATCAAAAAGTACCAGTTGTGGGAGAGATAGGGGGAAAATTCTGGGACTTTTTCTCTGAAAATTAGGTAATTGACC
>NZ_JAPZQM010000047.1:0-4915 GCF_027530565.1 Microcystis sp. LE19-10.1B
TTCAAAAACCTTGCATTATCCTTCTTGTAGTACATCGCTTGGTACACAAAACAAGGGCAACAAAGCCTGAAACGACTGGCTCCTGACGACCGGCTACTGACTCCTACCCCCAGGAAAAACTTTTTCAGCAGACCCTAATTACACATTTCGATCAAGCTTTTGCTCCTTGCCTATCTTCACTAGGAAATTTATTTTGCATGACTACTTATTACCTAAAGATTGATGAGATTATTTAACGATTGATCCACAACTATCGGGGGTTATTTACCTAAGAGATAAGTAAATATTATTTTAAGTTTATTTAAGGCTGTCATTACTAATGCTAAGTTGAGCCGGGTAAATTTTCCTGTAGTATCAAAAGGAAAACTCATTCGACCCGTTCAGTTTAAACGGCGAGAGAAGGGATTTTAAGACTGAGGAACAACCTATGGCAAAAAAAACAAAGACAACCACTTATAAAGTCACCCTGAAAACACCTGGTGGCGACCAGACAATTGATGTTCCCGATAATGAATATATTCTCGAGGCAGCAGAAGCAGAAGGATTAGATTTACCCTTTTCTTGCCGTGCTGGTGCTTGCTCTAGTTGCGCTGGTCAAATCGAATCTGGTAGCGTTGATCAGTCTGATCAATCCTTCTTAGATGATGATCAAATTGAAGCGGGTTATGTCCTCACCTGTGTCGCCTATCCTACTTCTGACTGTGTGATCGTCACCCACAAAGAAGAAGATTTGTACTAATTTAACTCAATATTTATTTGGGGGTTAGATACTCCAACAATAATAGAGCGGGAACTGCAAGAGCGACAGTTCTCGCTTTATTTGTATTTTTGCCTCTTGACTCGACAGTGAGATACAGCCAAAAAATTAATCCTGCTAGAGGTTTTCTACAAATTCATAATTATATGGTAGTATAGTTATAAAGTTATATAAAGGGAGTCAGAGATAATGCTATTCCGTCAGATGTTTGATCCCGAAACCAGCACTTATACTTATTTGATTGCCGATCCCGTCAGCAAGGAAGCGGTATTGGTGGATCCAGTGCGGGAACAGGTGGAAAGGGATGATCGGCAATTACAGGAGCTAGGATTAACGCTAAAATACTGTTTAGAAACCCATATTCACGCCGATCACGTCACAGGAACTGGAAAATTAAGGCAAATCACAGGCTGTCTGGGTATAGTTCCCGAAAATGCTCAAGTAGCCTGTGCTGATCGCCATCTGGCAGATGGAGAGGGATTGTTACTAGGAAATATCACCATCAAAGGGATCGCTACTCCTGGTCACACCGATAGTCATCTAGCCTATTTAGTCAATAACAGTCATATTTTGACGGGAGATGCCCTATTTATCCGAGGTTGTGGTCGTACCGACTTCCAAAGCGGCGATGCTGGTACCCTCTTTGATTCGGTCACGCAAAAACTTTTCACTCTCCCCGATAGTACCCTAGTTTATCCCGGCCACGACTATCGCGGTTTAACTGTCTCCACCATTGCCGAAGAAAAACAATACAATCCCCGTTTTGTCGGACGTAACCGCAGACAATTTATCGAGTTTATGAACAGTCTTAATTTACCAGATCCCAAAAAGATCATGGAGGCAGTTCCCGCTAACCAAGGCTGCGGTAATTTAGGAGTTGTTTTAGCTTCAAGATCCATTCAGGAGATTAACGATGACCAATACCACAAATCAGGCAAAATTACTAGAATTTGATGCCCATACTTTAAAAAACTTAATTGAGCGTCGAGAAGTTTGCTTAATTGACGTGCGAGAACCGGGGGAGTACGCAAGCGATCGCATTCCAGGGGCGAAATTAGTACCACTTTCCAGTTTTAACCCCGATTCGATCGCTTTTGACCCCAATCAAACCCTAGTTCTCTACTGTAATTCCGGCAGCAGATCCACTGTAGCAGCACAAAAACTGATTGCGGCAGGATTTAGCCAAGTTGCCCAGCTTAAAAACGGCTTAAATACTTGGAAAAGTGCGGGTTATGCCACCGAAAAAGACCAAAATGCGCCAATTAGCCTATTCCGTCAGGTGCAGATCGTCGCTGGTTCCTTAGTAGTCCTCGGAACAGTATTAGGAGCCTTTCTCTCGCCTTGGTTCCTGATTTTAAGCGGTTTTGTCGGTTCTGGTCTAGTTTTTGCGGGGATTAGTAATACCTGTGCTTTAGCTATGCTTCTGGCTAAACTTCCCTATAATCAACCCCATCAGTAAGCAGTAATCAGTCATCAGTAATCAGTAACCAGTAAATAATGAAATATGATTTGCTGATAACTGATAACAAGAGAAGAATCTAAAACCTAAGATGTACTTAGTTTCTAGCCTTCTTTTTAGGTAGGAGAATTGTCAGATTCTTTACTTGGGGCCTGTTGCCTTCAGAAACTGATAACTGAT
Source organism: Microcystis sp. LE19-10.1B (assembly GCF_027530565.1). Lineage (NCBI taxonomy): Bacteria > Bacillati > Cyanobacteriota > Cyanophyceae > Chroococcales > Microcystaceae > Microcystis > Microcystis sp. LE19-10.1B. The sequence continues at coordinate 2,397 of NZ_JAPZQM010000047.1, forward strand.
AACTGATAACTGATAACTGAAATGACTTGGTTAATTGGACATTTATTAGCCGTTTGTACGGGGATTAGTCTGGGATTGTTAGGAGGAGGAGGTTCTGTACTAGCATTACCGATTCTAGTCTATGTGATGGGAGTACCGACCAAATCTGCGATCGCTATGACGCTTCTAGTCATCGGTAGTGTCAGTTTACTCGGCACGATTCCCCACTGGAAAAAAGGCAACATTAACTTAAAAACCGCTTTTATCTTCGGTTCTGCCACGATGGTAGGGGCTTTTTTGGGAGCAAGATTAGCCACATTTCCCTTTGTCACTGCCACCTTCCAGATGCTCCTGTTTGCGACACTAATGCTCCTAGCGGCAGCCTTTATGATCCGCAGATCAGCACAGATAGATAATCCTGATTATAAAGCCCGCGATCGGCAAAAAAATCTGACTCTCTACCCCCAACCAGTCTGCCGATATTGCTGGCTCTGGTTAATGAGCGAAGGAATTGCTGTGGGTGTCCTGACGGGATTAGTTGGGGTTGGGGGAGGCTTCGCTATCGTTCCCGCGCTGGTATTATTGGGTAAAATCCCCATGGTTCAAGCGATCGCCACTTCCCTGCTGATTATTTTCCTCAATTCTGTAGCCGGATTACTGGGTTATTTAGGTCATATTAGCGTCGATTGGCAGTTAACCCTATCCTTTGCTTTTGCGGCTGCTCTCGGTACTCTTATCGGTTCCTATCTGGGACAGTTTGTGTCCGCAAAACAGTTACAAAAAGGTTTTGGTTATTTTCTCTTAGCGATCGCAACTTTAGTTTTAATTCAAAATCGTCACATCTTGCACAATTTCCTGACTCCGAAAGGCAATTCTATCATCCCGGCGGAGAAGACTATCAATCGAACTGAAGTCAATTAAATCTCGATACTGGGAGAATTGCTGCAATACTGATCAGCTGCTTGCCTATCCACATCACTTGTTAAAACTGCATGGGAGAGGCACTGGAGCTTTTTGCTGTTTAAGACTGATAACTGATAACTTACCCACTGATAACTTATCACTGATCACTGATTATCGTCCCACTTCAGTGAAAATCTGGGCTAAAATCTCTCCAGCACCAGCCTCGCGCACTTTATGGGCTAAATCTCGTCCTAAGACTTCCCCATGGCTAGGATCACCGCTAACCGAGTCCTTAATCAGGCGCTTACCGTCGAGACTAGCCACCATACCCGTTAAAGTTAGGATACCATCCTCGATCGCCGTATTCACTCCGATGGGAACTTGACAACCCCCCTCCAACTCCCGTAAAAAAGCGCGTTCAGCATAGCATCTATCGCGGCTAGGGGCGTGTTCCAACACTTTTAGGACTTCCAAAACCTCTGGATCAGCATCGCGGCATTCTATCCCTAAAGCCCCCTGTCCCACCGCATGGAGAGAAATTTCCGCCGGAATAACCTGATGAACTCGATCGCCTAATCCTAACCTTTCCAATCCCGCTACTGCCAGAATAATCGCGTCGTATTCTCCCGCGTCCAGTTTTGCCAGACGGGTGTTAACATTGCCGCGCACATCCTTAAAAGTCAGATGGGGATAATGGTAACGCAACTGGGCCAATCGCCGCAGGGAAGAAGTCCCCACTACCGCACCTTCTGGTAAAGTGTCTAATTGATAGTCTTGGTTTTCGCTATTTACCACCAAAGCATCGGCCGGATTAACTCTTTCGGTGACGCAACCCAAGATTAAGCCTTCCGGCAACTTAGTGGGCAGATCCTTGAGAGAATGGACGGCAAGATCGATCGATCTATCCAAGATTCCCACTTCTAATTCTTTGGTAAATAAACCCTTATCACCGATTTTCGCCAGGGCCACATCGAGAATTTTATCGCCTTGGGTACTCATCGTCTCCACCTCAAACTGTCGATGGGGGTGGTGTTTACTCAATTCTGCCTGTACCCAATAGGTTTGTACTAGGGCTAACTGACTTTTACGGGAACCGATACGCAGGGAACGAGGAGGACTAGAAACGGACATATCTGAAGTAGGAATTTAACTAAACATCTATCTGACTGCTCGATCTAGACTATCCTGATCTCACCCCTGTTGAGTAATCACTTTCTAGCTTAGGCATAAATAGTTACATCTCTTAATATTTTTAGACAAATAGGGTTATGGGGTTTTCGGGAAGGGGTCAAAGTTTTAAGGTCAGTGGTTCGGTTTCTGCGTTGGTATCTAAAAAATTAACCGACTGCAAACCCTGTATAGGGTCTAACTAAAGGTTCATGAAGAGCTAAGACAATATCCTCTTTAGGAACACCTAAATTAACTAATTCATTGGCGATTCCCACTTCAGGGACATCATGTTGAACCCAAATTTCGCCATTTTTTATATCAAGATGTAATACCAAATTTCTAAATTCCTGACAGACATAGAGCTTCTAAAATCCAAGACCATCCCGTTAAATACCCGATAGTGTCATTGGATAAACGATTTAAAAGAGCATCGAGTTTATCTCTTAAAGCATCAAGAGATTCAAAAG
>NZ_JAPZQM010000212.1:0-1757 GCF_027530565.1 Microcystis sp. LE19-10.1B
AAAATAAGCATAAAATTGCATAAAATAACCAAATAGAGCATTTAATTGATTAATGCTCATTCTTAATTCTCCTGACTACTGACTACTGGCTCGGAGACTCCTCACCTAAAGGAAGATTTTTGATTTTTGCAAGAGGTCTATTACTTGCTCAAACCGGCCAAAAAATGATAGTTTCAGATATAGGAATAATCTGGTTAAGAAAAAAAATGTCTTCCCTTGCCGCTTGCTGGCCCAAAAATATTTCTAAGTATTAGCAAAACTGACTGACTGTCAGCAGTTGGGCGGGATTTTTCCGATCTCGAAGAACCCCAAACCAAGAAAATTAAGACAATTAAAAGGATTGCGTCTCTATTATCTGTCAGACGCTTCTAATCCAGTGAATTTGCGGGTTATCTTCAAATTAACCCCGTTTAACCCTATTTGTGGCTATCGATTATGGCTGAAAGTTATTTACTAGACAAACTGCAATCTGTAGAACAGACCTACAAAGAATTAACCCGTCGTCTAGCGGATCCCGATGTCACCGGTAATCCGGGTGAATTGCATCGTCTGGCCAAATCCCGCGCTTCCCTAGAGGAAACGGTCAACACTTACGAAATTTGGCAAAAAAGTCAAGAGGATTTAATCGGTGCGAAACAAATCTTCAAAGAATCCGCCAGCGATCCCGAATTAAGGGAAATGGCCGCCCTAGAAGTGGCAGAATTAGAGGAAAAAATCGCCACTTTGGAAGACCAATTAACAATTCTGCTGCTGCCCCGGGATCCCCTCGATGAAAAGAATATCATGCTAGAAATTCGCGCTGGGACCGGAGGTGATGAGGCCAGTATTTGGGCGGGGGATTTAGTTCGCTTGTACTCAAAATATGCCGAAACTCAAAACTGGAAAGTTAGCCTTTTGAGTGAATCTCCGGCGGATATGGGAGGATTTAAAGAGGCAATTTTAGAGATTAAAGGCGATAACGTCTATAGTAAGCTGAAATTTGAGGCGGGAGTCCATCGGGTGCAGCGGGTTCCTCTGACGGAAGCCAGTGGTCGCGTCCACACTTCTACCGCTACCGTGGCGATTATGCCAGAAGTGGACGATGTGGAAGTGCATATCGATCCCAAGGATATTGAGTTAACCACGGCTAGATCCGGGGGTGCAGGCGGTCAAAATGTCAATAAAGTGGAAACTGCCGTCGATTTAATCCATAAACCCACGGGAATCCGAGTTTTTTGTACCGAGGAGCGATCGCAATTGCAAAACCGGGAACGAGCTATGCAGATTCTCCGGGCGAAACTGTACGATATGAAGTTACAGGAACAACAGGAAGCGGTCAGTTCCATGCGACGCTCTCAGGTGGGAACTGGTTCCCGTTCGGAAAAAATTCGCACCTATAACTATAAGGATAATCGTCTCACCGATCATCGCTTAAATCAGAATTTTTCCCTCGATCGCATTTTAGACGGCGATATCGAAGATGTGATCCAATCCTGTATCGCCAAGGATCAACAGGAAAAACTGGCAGAATTAGCCGCTGCCCAAGAGACAGCTTAATCAGGACAAGGGAGACTCCGAGACTCCTGGATTATTTTTATTTATGCTCCCCACTCCCCTCTCCCCAACCCGCAACGGTCACAGCAATTCCAAATTCAGAATGTAGCAAGGAATACAGAATACAAAACGCTTTTGCCCTGTAGCTCCCCATCCAAAATCAAGAAGAATTAACGCGAGTAACAGGGATGGCCTCATCGAGCATAAAGTCTAAAAGGTGGTGC
>NZ_JAPZQM010000442.1:0-9093 GCF_027530565.1 Microcystis sp. LE19-10.1B
ATCCTTATCTGGCAAGAGACTTAATTGATTAGTTCGCTCTAGAGCAAAAACAATTGACAAAAATCGCTAAATGCCTTTCTCTATAAGGGTTCCATCCCTTATAACCCCCGTCCATTGCATAACACAAACCGAAGAGCCAGATATTGGGGGGTTACACAAGAGCTAGAACCTCTGGAAATGCGTTACAAGGGAGATCCTTGCAACGAGGTAATCTAAACATATTGACTTTCGCTGTATAATCCAAATACAGTCTATCAACTCTCTACTTGCGCTTAGAAATTAGTTGAAGGCTTACCCGATAAGAGAGCTAGAGTTTAGAGACTGTAAGACTTTTGCTAGAGTTCTAGAAGAGGGCTAAAAAAATAGCAAACTAAGAAAATTTCTCCTTTGCTACTTTTGCCGTGAACAACTATGTTAAAGAAAGTCAATTATCTGCGATCGCTATCCTGTTTCCTCGCTATAATCCTCTGGAGTAGTCCTCTCGGGATTAACTCTAGCCTCGCTGTCAATGATAATTGTCAACTCTCCGAATCGGAAATCAAACAACAAGAAAATCTGCGTCAAACTTCCCCCCAAGAATATAACATTTTATTGCAGAAATATGCTGAACAATTGCGCTTTTGTCGTTCCCGACACTGGTTACAGGAACAAGCGCTCTGGTTACGTCTTTACTCCTGTGATACCCGTCCAGGATCGATAGAAAGTATCCTCGATCGCATCGTGGCCAAAGGTTATAATATAGTTTATCTGGAAGTTTTTGCCGATGGTCAAGTCTTATTACCTCCTAACAATAATCCCACGGTTTGGGATAGCGTGATTAAAAATCCCGGTGCTGGAAATGTGGATTTATTAGCACAGGCGATTGAACAGGGACATAAACGCGGTTTAAAGGTGTATGCTTGGTTATTTAGCCTCAATTTTGGCTATGCTTATAGCTTAAAACCCGAGCGACAGGAGGTGTTAGCACGCAATGGTAAAGGACAGGATAGCACCTCTTTTGTCGATGATCGATCCCAAACTTTTGTCGATCCCTACAGTAATCAAGCGCGACAGGATTATTTAATTCTCCTAGAAGCCATTTTACAACGTCGTCCCGATGGAGTTTTATTTGATTATATTCGCTATCCGAGAGGAACAGGAGTCGATTCCGTTGCCGATAATGTCCAAGATTTATGGATTTTTAGTCCCGCATCCCGACAAGCTTTAATTAATCGAGGATTGAATAATAAGGGCAAATTTTTAATCGAACGCTATCTGACTCGTGGCCAAATTTCCCCCCATGATATCGTCGAAGCAGATCGCCTTTATCCCCAAGAAACCGCCCCTCTTTGGCAGGGTAGAATCCCCTTAGAAGAGGAGATGAAACAATCAGTTAAAAGTCGTTTTGATCGCCTCAAATTAGAACTTTGGTTCCTAGCGGTTGCCCATGCTGCCCAGGGTGTAATTGATTATATTAGTTATTTTTCTGCCCTAGTGGAACGTCAGGGAATTCCCGCCGGAGCAGTGTTTTTTCCCGATGGGAATCGTCTTGTGGGTAATCAAGGTTTTGATTCCCGTTTACAAGCTTGGGATAGTTTTCCTCCTTCCCTAGAATGGCATCCCATGTCCTACGCTAATTGTAACGATACTACCTGTGTGGTTAATCAGATCAAAAGAGTAGTGGCAAGCAGGGGAAATCAAACTCCTGTTATCCCAGCTTTAGCGGGTTTATGGGGACAACCCTATAACAATCGTCCCTCCTTAGAAGTGCAAATGGCAGCGATTCGCCTAGCTTTTCCCAGCATAGATAGTATCAGTCATTTTGCTTTTTCTTGGCAAGAACCACAATTCGATCGAGCCAGAAGATTTTGTCATAAGTAACCCCATTTACACCTCTACTTTTACTTCTTCCGTCTCTGTTTTTTCCTGTGTTGGGGGGACTATCAAAGGCGGCAGTTCCGGTTCGGCGGTGTTGAGAGTCGGTGTAATATCGACGTAGTTAATTACCGCCCCTAAAATTTTCACTTCCGCTTCTGTTAACTGGTCAGTTGCTTCACTCAAGAGATTAGAACGAGTTATGCCCTGGCGCGTTACCAGAATAATCCCGTCCGCTAGTTCTTCTAAGAGCAGCGCATCATTACAGCTAGACAGAGAAGGAGTATCCACAATCACCAGATCGAAACGGCCGCGAGAATCTTTGAGAATTAATTGTAATTCGCTCGATTCAATGATAGCTGCCGCTTGTTTTTGCGGACCGGGACTAGGCAAAATGGAAAGGTTTTCAATATTTGGGGCCAGCCGGATCGATTTACTTTTTGCCCCGTAGTAAAGTAGGGGTTCTCGGAAAGAATTGGGATCGGGAGTGACTCCGATTTCTTCGGCCTTAGAGGGACTTCTCAGATCTCCTTCTACTAACAGAGTCCGTCGGCCCGCTAAAGCGGCGGCGATGGCCAGATTATAGGCAGTGGCGGTTTTCCCCTCTCCGCCAGTAATACTGGTGACAACAACCACTTTCACCGTTTCGCCGCCGCCAACAAGTCGCAGGGTACTGCGTAAACGTTCGTAGTAGGGGAGATAATTGGCATTAGCATCGGCGAGAATCGGCTCGATTTCCTCGCCCTCTAAATTCCGGACAATGGGCAATTGTCCCAAGAGTAGTATATCCCGACTAACCAAAGCTTCCCGCAATTCTTGGGGACTGTGCAGGCGATCATCGATCACTGCTAACAGGAGAATCGTACCCAATCCGGCTAAAGTTCCCAAACCAGCACCCACCAAGAGAATCAAGGTACGATTCTTGCGGTTAAACACCTGTTCGATCGGTTGAGCAACCGGCGGTTGGGCGACGGTGAGACTACCCACGGTTTCCGCTTCTGCGGCCTGAGCATCCACCAGAGCATTGAGAATATTCTCGTAGATACCCCGTTGAAAGGCGACAGCTTGGGTTAAACGAGCTTGCTGTAGCTGTTTATCGGGGAATTTCTCGTATTGGGAGCGTAATTGCTGTTCCTGAGTCACCAAGGACTCTAATTGTTTCATTAAACCCTCGCGCTGGGTTTGCAGGGTGACTAATTGAGCCGCTAGTTGTTGACGGGTGGCATCGAGATTACTTTGCTGACGGATGCGACTGCTGGGAAGAGCGGTAAGAACGCCATCTTTTCCAATCACCTCGGCGGCTCTTTTTTGTAAGAGAGATTCGTTAACTTGCTGTTGTTTGCGTAATTTAACGACGGTGGGATGTTCGGGACGTAAATCCTTCTGTAGTCCCTCCAATTGGGCTTCCGTGTCCAATATCTGCGCTCGGATACTGGCAATAATCGGGTCGGCACTAAGGGCTGAGGAGGTGTAAGCTTGATCGGGGGTTAAATCGAGTTGTTCACTCAGACTATTAATCTGTCCTTGAATGCCTTGCAGTTCTAGGCGAATTTCTCGCTGTTGCTGTTGACTACTGGTGATCGCGGTGAATAAACTCCCGTCTTGAATCGCCAATAAATCTGAACCCTGGGTACTAATGTAGCGATAAAACTTTTCTTCGGCTCTGGTTAAATCTTTTTGGACTTCGTTCAGTCGGACACTGAGAGCTTCTATGCGGGCGCGTAACTGGGAAGTATTCAGCCAGCGACTGTATTCCACCATTTCCTTCATCAAGGTTTCGAGAATTAACTCCGCCTTGGACTGGGAGTCGGCCGTTAACTCTAAAAGTACCTCTTGGGGTTGGTCGCTATTATTTTTTTGTCCCTCCGCTTCACCGGGGAAGGTTATTTTTAAATCCTGATCGCGAATTTTAACCATCTGTTCCTGATTAAATTGCAATTTTTTGGCCGCATTGACCAATACCCGGGGAGACAGCAGTAAATCGCGATCAATAGCCCGCCCTTGTTCTTGCAGTTGGGTTCCTGTACTGGTAAAAGCCGGCGGCGGCACCCGGTAGGCCAATTGTCCCACCGCCCGATAAAAGGTGGGGGGTTTCTCAGGATCGGGTAGGAAAGCAAAGATCACAGAACCGCCTAAACAGACGAGGAAGACGAATATTCCCACAAATTTGTTCTGATCTAGCGAGATGAGAAATCGTTTAACAATTGGTAGAGCCATAGCTTTTTAATGTATTCCCAGATTCTTTACATTTTAGCGGTCAAGAGTGATTCTCGCCCTTGAAATCCTAGCTTATGAAGTTGTGTTAAGGAGTGAAGGGAGCAAGTTGCCCCTCAATTATTGGAAGTTATTGAATTGATTGCCAAAGTCGAGAATTGTATTGGTAAAACTGGAAATATCCCGGATGGGTTGGGTAATGATATTAAAAGCGGCGAAAATCTCCCCTAACAGGGTGCGGGTGACGATAATTACGTCCTGATCTTCTAAGGGAACATTTTGGGAGATATCTCCCCTAACTGCCGCTATCGGACTCAAAGTTTGACTAACAATTCCCCCTTTGGCACTATCAAAACGGAGCAGGGACACTTCATTGACATTAATCCGCAGGCGATCGGAAACTGGTAAACTAGCCACCACATCAAGGAAGCTACTGCCATTAGGAATCGAAACATTTCTCAGGGAAATTCCTGAAGGAATTGAGGGAGCTAAAACCCTGACGGTGATATTCTGCTGGGCGAGGGTGGTTCTAGCCACCAGTGTGCGATTATATCCCGTCTCTTGGCCGACTTCTAACTTGGAAACAATCACGGCATCACCTCCTTGCAGACGCATATCTGGCAAGCGTTCCCCTTTAATTAAGGGAGTATAAAGGTCAAGTTTCTCCTCTAATACTGTACCATCGACTAAAACCCGACGGACAACGATCGAACGCAGATCGGATCTGGGGGTGCCGCCACCCGCCGCCAAAAGTACCTGCGCTAGGGGAGTATTAGGAGCAACACTATAAAACCCCGGTCGCTGTACCTCTCCCAGAATGGTTAACTGGACGGGACGGGCAGTGGTTAAAACAGCAATCACTTCCGGTTCCTCCCGCAGGTATTTTCGCCCCAATTCGAGGCGGATCTTAGTTTGCACTTCGTCTAAAGTCAAGCCCAGCACCGGAATACGCCCTAAAATCGGCACCAGAAAATTACCATCGGGATCCACTGGCCCCGTGGAATTAAATTCGGGAAAATCGGGAACCGAGACAGTAATTTGATCGCCGATATCGAGTCGATAGGACTGAATTTGTCGGGATTGGCGATTATTGGGAGAGTAAACCGGAGGACTGTAGCCGGTAGGGGGAATCGTGTTTTCAGGAAAGGTGGGATTAGGCGGTTCGGGGGGCAAAAATTCCAACCCAGTTCCGGGTTGAGTCTGGGGTATGGACAAAGAACCCTGGGCCTTGAGGCTCTCGGAGGGAATTACCCATAAGAACCCTGTCAGACTAAACCCTGATAAGGCTATGGCCCCGGTTCTGAATAAACTAACTGGCAAAAACTTGTTGAGCATTGGTAGAATCATACAGATATATCAATTTATTGTCTGAGAGTTATCTAGTGGGAGAGGAACAAAGAAGCTATTAAGGACTAGAAAAGTGCCTTGAGCTAGTTTTTTTTAAACAGATAGTTGGGAGCAGAAAAACTACTTTTCTTTTTTGGTCTCAGGCAGAGAAGTTAATTGACTTAAGACATTTTGTTCTAAGTAACTTTGAACTTCCTTGGCGAGATTGAGAGCAAAGGGAGTGAGAGTTTGCAGTTCTTTCGTCGGTTCTAAGGGAATCAGCAAGGAAACGGCTATCCAGGGTACTCTCTGTCTTTTTAATTGCGCCCATTGGTCAAGCCAATACCAAACAGAGGGATCGTAATGACCACCACCTAGCCAAGCATACCATTGCACCACGGCAAAGGTATTTTGTGTCCAGGCACGATAGAATCGAGCCTTGGCCTTTCCTCCCGACTGGGTGGGGATTAATAGCTCGGTTGTTTCCCCCTGATTCCAACGACTAATCGAAGTGATATCCGACCATTCTAATCCTGGTTGATTTTTATAGTAGATCTGTGGCTTTAAAAGCACGGTGATCCTCTTGCCCTCAGGAGTTTCCACCACTTGTACCGACCATTTTCCCTCACCGATTTGTCCTTGCTGCTGATCGATGGTTTTCAGGTCAGAGAACTTGATTCCCGATTCTTGTAGGGCCAGCATTTTCTGCATATTACTGATTCTCGGTTGATCCACCCAAGACCACTGGCCAGAAATTAAATTGGGCAAGATACCCCCTACAATCAATAGCAGCAGCAGGCACAACAGCAGTAAATAATTACCCGGGAGCTTTTTTTTGACTTTATCTAACACTAAAGTTACCTCGGCTGGAATTTTTTGACTAATCATCCTGGTTACCTTCCCCTTGAGCTAGGGACTTTTTCTTAACCGCCTCGCGATACTGCATGATTTGGAAGACCAAAAGGATCAGTAATAACATAAAGACCGAGTATAAATCACCCCCCCAGCTATCGTGGAGTAATTTAAAGTTTTCCTCTTGTCCTGTGCCGTGAAACCAAGCTAAAAGCGCGTTACGAACAATATTAGCCCCGACACTAATTCCAAAGGCACTGAGGAGCATAAAGCGGGTTTTACGACCGTTTTCGATGGTATCAGTCCAATGGAGCAGCAGGAGGGTGACGTAAAGACTGGTGAATAACATTTTCAGCCCCGCACAGTAGGGAGCGACTTCCACCATCCTGCCTTCTACCGCTATATAGATACCGTCAACGGAGACATCTAGGCCTGCTTGCTGGAGAATAAAACCAGCGCAAGCGGCAATAAAAACCTGTAGGGGTAGGGTATAGGGAGCAATCAGGTAGGGGATAGGATTAGGAGTCGCTAAGGCTGTTAAAAGTAGGGGAAATCCTTGCAATTTAAAACCTTCTGTTCCTTTTAACCAGAGACAGATTCCCGCTAAAATAATCGGAAAAGACATACTAACCCAAAGGGAGGAACCGAGGAGATAAAAAATCGCTCCTAGGGTTAACAAAAACGCTCCTAGGGGGTGGGAGCGATCTTCGAGGCGTTGCCATTTTTTGCGATTCTGCCAGACAATATAGGCGGCGTAGGGAAGGCCGATCAAGCCGTGGCTAAAGTATTCGTGTTCGATGCCGATCGATTTATTCAGCCAACCATCGTACCAGTGAAAGATCACCGGACCATAGATAACCGCCAAGAAACCGATCATCAGCCAAGATTGCCGATTTTTGTGGGAGACGGGGGATAGGGAAGGACTAATACCCATAGGACGGAGCGATTTAGTGACAAATTCTGAATTTATGTTACCCGATGATCGCAGTAATCTGTTCAACAACCATTTCAATTTGCTCCTCGCTGATGCCGGGGTACATGGGGAGAGAGACAATTTCTTCACAGAGAATCTCTGCATTAGGAAAGTCTCCCTGTTGATAACCGAGGTAGCGATAGGCCGGTTGCAGATGACAAGGAATCGGATAATGAATGCCGGTTTGAATACCGACGGCAGTTAATTGTTCTTGTAGTTGTTGGCGCTCAACCGGACAATGGGGGAGAATGCGAATAACGTAGAGATGATAGACATGACCGGTCTCGGTTTCGTCTCGTACGGGTAAAATACCTTGATCGGCTAAAGGAGCCAAAAGCCTGTCGTATTGTCTTGCCGCTCGCTGACGGGAGCGATTCCAGCCTTCCAGATGGGGTAATTTAATGTTTAAAATGGCGGCTTGTATGCTATCCAAACGGCTATTAGTGCCGATATCGGTGTGGAAATACTTGCTCGGTGCGCCATAATTTCTTAAACCGCGGGCTTTTTGGCTAATTTCGGGATCATTGCTCACTAACATTCCGCCATTGCCAAAAGCACCCAAATTTTTACTGGGATAAAAACTAAACCCCGCCGCCACACCGACACTGCCGGCGCGATAACCTTCTCTACTGGCTAAATGGGCCTGGGCCGCATCTTCAAAGATAATCAGATTATAGCTGCGGGCAAAATCCTGTAATTGTTGGGGTGATACCATCTGTCCGTACAGGTGTACGGGTAGAATGGCGCGGGTGTTGGGGGTAATTCTTTGGGCAGCCGCCGCGAGGTCAATTAAGGCCGTATCGAGGTGACAATCAACTAAAACTGGTTTGGCCCCCGCTTGAATAACACCCATGAGGGTAGCGACAAAGGTATTAGCGGGGACTAGCACTTCATCCCCGGCACCGATGCCGTAAGCTTGTAAAGCCAGGGCAAGAGCAGCAGTGCCAGAAGCTACTCCCACAGCATACTCGACTCCGCAAGCTTGGGCAAAGGCGGTTTCAAATTCGGCTAAAGCTTGGCCTAAAACAAAATCTCCTCGGTCGATAACTGTTTGGATTGCCTCGGTAATTTTTGCTTGTAGGGGCTGATTTTGCCAAGTTAAATCAACAAAGGGAACTTTGATTAAATGGGAATTCATCTATTGCTTGTTTAGGGAGATATTATTAAGTATTCAAGAGACTAGCATAGGTTTGATCAAGTTGTCTAGATTTGTAGGCTCTCTTGTCCTTGTGTTCTTTGTGCCTCTGTGGTTTATCCTTAATCCTTCTGGGATAACCTGAGAAAAAGTATAGGCTAGGCTAGATTCTAACCCAGCTAAACCAAGAGAGCCGATTGGTATTCAGGGGGTTTGGCCTTGACTTGGCCAAAAGAATCAAGTTGACTGCCTAGCTATTTATTTTTGCCGCCAAACTTTGAAGATAATTACTAAGTGGGTGGGTGGAATTAAATATAAGATGAACGTAGGTTGGGTTGAAGTATGAAACCCAACGCCTCAACGGATTTAATATTGTAAAGTTTCAATACAAATATGGTCAGATATAGTCATTAATAGTAGTATGCACAGACAAAACTATCAGACTAAGCAAAAAAACAGGAATAAGTTATCGAACGGCTTGGAGGTGGTGGAAACAAGGGAATTTAAGGCTCTTCGGGAATTGTTATGCAAATAATTAACTTAAAATAAAATTCGATGAGAGTGCCTACGCTCAAAAGTAGCTGAAATTCATACAGGAAAGGACTTAAGGCACAAATAAGTTAATACCAAAAGATAGACAATCGAGTTAAGATTTGATATAATAGTCAAAAACCCGAGTATTTTACTTATGATACTTGACAAATTTTTGAACCTACAAGGAACCTGTATTCAAGGCTAT
>NZ_JAPZQM010000055.1:0-2500 GCF_027530565.1 Microcystis sp. LE19-10.1B
GAAGCGGTCTTTTCCGACCAAGGTTGGGACGGTCTACCACCTCTCTCAATATACAAGGTTGGGTTGAAGCATGAAACCCAACGCCCGATTATGTTACGCTACCGCTAACCCATCCTACAAATAATTGTGCCTCCCTACTTAGTTGACCACCTGAAAATCGGTAAAACCCTACACCCTACACCCTACACCCCACACCCTACCCCCACGAAAAACTTTTTCAGCAGACCCTAAATAGACAGGCGTTCTCCCCTCACATCTAGAATTCCTAAAGGGACTAAAACAGCCCTCCATAGCTACATCAAATGTTCCCAAAAAATATAGAAGAGCTAATGCAAATTAGCCGCTATCGGTTGAAGGATTACATCAAAGGACAAAGAGCTATATCGCTTGCCCTATCTACCTTCTAGCTCGCTTGTCCCCCTCTCAGAACTTTTCTACGATAATAGACCTCTTGCATAAATCCGAAAACAAACGATAGAAACAATAATAGGAGGGACTTTCAGTTAATTATTTATTAGTAGTTGATAATCTTCAAAAATGTTGCTGTACAAGGATCAACTTAAGACTTTTGCAAGAGGTCTAATGAGTGACAAAAACAAAGTGTAACCGCACGCTAAAAACACTATGAGAGCCTTTTCTGGGTTTCATATTGACAACCTATTAGAGCATCAATTTTGTTTTGAGGGATAAAAAAAGAGGGATCTTCGGTTTGTGTTATGCAATGGACGGGGGTTATAAGGGATGGAACCCTTATATAGAAAGTCATTTAGCGATTTTTGTCAATTGTTTTTTATCTAGAGCGAACTAATCAATTAAGTCTTTTACCAGATAAGGATTTAGTCGCTCTATGCCCCCCTATCAAACCATAACAAGTAACGAAGAGCCAAAAAAGAGCTAATCTGGAAGAAGTTATCCAACTTCAGACAAAAAAATGCCGAAGAAAAAATATATTGTAGAGCTAACAGACTCCGAAAGAACTGAACTCGAGCAGCTAACCAAGAAAGGAAAAATAGCAGCTTACAAAATGAACCATGCCAGAATACTACTTTTAGCAGATGTCAATCAACAGGAAGGTGGTTGGACTGACTCGAAAATTAGTGAAGCCTTAAATGTTGCTCAAGCCACCATTGAGAGAGTACGACAAAGATTTGTCGAGTCAGGAATTGAATCATCATTAACTCGAAAAAAGCCAGAACATCGCCGTGCCAAAATTATCGATGGGGAAAAGGAAGCAGCTCTGATTGCCATCGCTTGTAGTGAAACACCAACGGGACGAGCAAAATGGACACTTCAAATGCTGGCAGATAAAATGGTCGAACTTGAATATGTGGAAAAAATATCACGAGAAACCATCAGAAAAACCTTAAAAAAAATGAATTGAAACCATGGCTGAATCAATCATGGGTCATTCCCCCAAAAGAATCAGCGGAGTTTGTCTGTGCCATGGAAGATGTCTTGGATATTTATCATAGTGAGTATGACCAGCAAAATCCCTGGCTGTGTTTTGATGAGAGTTGTCAACAATTAGTCAAAGAAACAAAAGAGAAAATACCAGCCGAACCGAGAGAACCAGAAAGGTATGACTATCAATATGAGCGTAATGGTGTAGCCAATATGTTTATGTTTTTTGAACCATTACAAGGTGGGCGACATGTAGAAGTTACACAACAAAGGACGGCGAGCGATTATGCACACCAAATGAAATATTTGGTTGATGAGCGTTATCCGGATGCCCAGAAAATTAGAGTAATTCAAGACAACTTAAATACTCATGTAAAAGCCTCATTATATAAAGCCTTTGAACCGGAAGAGGCCAAGAGAATTTTAGATAAACTCGAATTTCATTACACTCCCAAACATGGCAGCTGGTTAAATATGGCAGAAATTGAGTTGAGCGTTTTGAATCGTCAATGTCTCGATCGTCGTATCCCAGACATGGATAGTTTAAAACAAGAAATTAAGGTCTGGGAAGAAAATCGAAATGAAAAGTCAAATTCAGTTGACTGGAGATTTACTACTGCTGATGCTCGTATTAAATTAAAAAAACTCTATCCCTCAATTCAAACTTGACAGACTACTATATCTGTAGGCTATACTAAAAGTATAACTTTCCTAGGTCGATCAGTTATGGCTATCAAGAGAATTACTTTTCGTCTTGATCCAAACCAAACACAAAATAACAAGCTTCATTACGGTCAAAAGCTACACTGCTCTCTTTATAATGCTTGTGTTTATCATCGCAAAACCGAGTCGAAAAAGTTTGGTAAAAACCTTAACTATTTTGACCAACAAAATTGCTTACCAGAGTTGAAGAAATGTTGGACAGAATATAAAGAACTTGGTAGCCATGCACTGCAACCCACTGTTAAACGAGTAGATTTTGCTTTTCAGAGATTCTTTAAACTTAAATCAGGTTATCCTAAGTTTAAGGCATCTAGAAATTATCGAGGTTGGACTTATCCTGATGGTGCTGGTTGGTCAATTGATTCTTCTGGTCATC
>NZ_JAPZQM010000682.1:0-13452 GCF_027530565.1 Microcystis sp. LE19-10.1B
CCAAGCTTTTCTGGTCGGAACCCCCTAAGCCGAGTTTTCAAGGTGCTGCGCCGTCCACTTGGTTTTCGAGACTGGCCTTTTAATTCTAACGTAAAGCCAACCTAGAACGGCGGGGTTTCAGACCCAAAATTTCCGATGAATCCCTAAAAATAATTCTAACTGTTGACTCCATAACCAGCCCTGTTCATTCGCTGCAATTTCTTCGTATTTTCCTGCCATCAACTGAAACCCCTTAAATTCTAAACTGGTGAGATCAAACCAAAAATAATTAGGAGTCCGGAAAGTTTCCTGATAAATTTCTTTCTTTAAACCTCTATCAGTTTCTGCCGTTGAATCAGACAAAATCTCGATGATGACATGGGGATATTTCCCCTCTTCTTCCCACACTACCCAACTTTTACGCGGTTTTCTTGCTACTCCCAAAACCACAAAAAAATCAGGACCCCTAAAATATTCTGATTTTCGTTGATTAGGGCTGTAATAAATAGTCAGATTACCAAAAGCATAGAAATCTTGGCGGTCTTTCCATAATAACTCTAGTGATTGGATCAAAAGCATCAATTGACGCAGATGTAACTCTGTTTCCATAGGGGGTTCATCACTCAGTAAATCACTTTTGGGAAAGATAATTTCCTTTAACTCATCTTCAACAATAACCATGACAACCACTCAATTATTTAATCTTCCCTATTTTAGCTCTTCAGTAGAGCGTTCTACGGTTTCCTATCAACCTAACCGTTTAGCAGGATTACGACGCTTTGCCATAGCGATTACCTTTCTCAATATTTTAGGTCATACTGTCCTCGGATTTGAACAATCTTGGGCGCAACCTCTGGTGGCTTTAGCAACAGGTTACAGCGTAGAATTATTATTAGAAAGCGTTGATGCTAGGGTAAATGGCTTTAAACCTAGATATTTAGGAAGTATCGGTCAGTTTGTCGATTTTCTGCTTTCTGCCCATATTACCTCATTAGCGATCGCTATGTTACTCTATGCTAATGAGCGTTTATTTCCGATTATGTTTGCAGTAGCGGTGGCTATCGGATCTAAAGCAATTTTTCGGTTAAAAGTGGCGGATAAAACCCGTCATTTTCTCAATCCTTCTAATTTTGGTATTAGCGTTACCTTACTCTTATTTCCTTGGATTGGCATCGCGCCCCCCTATCAGTTTACCGAGAATTTAAGCGGTTGGGCAGATTGGATTTTACCCGTCTTAATTGTTTGTACGGGAACGTTTTTAAATGCCCGTTTTACTCGTAAATTGCCTTTAATTGCGGGATGGTTAGGGGCTTTTATCTTACAAGCAATCCTCAGAAGTGCTATCTTTCACACAGCGTTAATCCCCGCCCTATTACCCATGACAGGGGTGGCTTTTGTCCTCTTTACTTTCTATATGGTAACGGATCCGGGAACAACACCAATTAACCCCCGTGACCAGATAATTTTCGGGGCATCTGTAGCCGTTGCTTATGGCATTTTGATGTCCTTTCATGTTGTTTTTGGGATGTTTTTCGGATTGACGCTGGTGTGTTGTTTCAGAGGGTTGATATTAGCGGTTGAACCCTTAAAAGCAAAATTACCCCTAGTACAGGCTTCCGGCATTTTATCAACTCCTTAACCAATATATTATGCGGTTTTTGTGGGCAAAGCCCACCCTACAGCTTTTAGCTACAAACTACAAATGAAAAGGGCGTAAGCCTTACGCCCCTACAGTAACATTCTCCTGGTCATTGACTATGAAAGCTTCTCCTCAAATTGCTATTGTTGGCATGGCTTGTCTTTATCCTGATGCCGATTCTCCACAGGAATTATGGGAAAATGTCCTGTCTCAGCGTCGGGCATTTCGTCGCTTTCCCTCAGAGCGATTATCGTTAAGTGACTACTATTCTCCCGATAAAAGCGCCCCCGATGTCATTTATTCGACTCAAGCTGCCGTTATTGAGGGCTATGAATTCGATCGCATTGCTTATAAAGTGGTGGGGAGTACCTTTCGTTCGGCTGATTTAGCCCACTGGTTAGCGTTAGATATTGCGTCTCAGGCGTTGAATGATGCCGGATTTCCCGACGGAAAGGGGTTAAATAAAGAAACAACCGGGGTTTTACTGGGAAATACTCTCACAGGCGAGTTATCGCGGGCTAATACCCTAAGATTGCGTTGGCCCTATGTGCGTCATAGGGTAGAAGAACAATTATTAAAACAAGGATTATCGGACAAAGAACGGCAAATTTTCTTAAATGAATTAGAAAATCGCTTTAAAGAACCCTTTGAACCGATTGGAGAGGAATCTTTAGCGGGAAATCTCGCGAATACGATAGCGGGGAGAATTTGCAATTATTTTGACTTAAAAGGGGGTGGATATATCGTTGATGGGGCTTGTAGTTCCTCTTTACTGGCAGTAGCGAATGGTTGTTCGGCTTTAGTCGCTGAAGATTTAGATATCGCTTTAGTCGGGGGTGTGGATATTAGTATGGACCCTTTTGAGTTGGTGGGTTTTGCGAAAACGGGGGCCTTAGCCTCTGGGGAGATGAAAGTGTATGATCAAGGGTCTAATGGGTTTATTCCGGGGGAAGGATGCGGTTTTCTGGTGTTAATGCGTCATGAGGATGCCCTAGCCCAAAATAAACGGATTTATGCTGTTATTCAGGGTTGGGGGATTTCTTCCGATGGCAAAGGTGGAATTACTCGCCCAGAAGTGGAAGGACAGTTATTTGCTTTAAATCGCGCCTATAAACGGGCTGAATTTACGGGGGATACTATAGCTTATTTTGAAGGCCATGGTACGGGAACGGCGGTGGGTGATGGAACCGAATTAGAAGTCTTATCTCGTATTCATCCAGATACGGTAAATAAAGCCGTTATTGGTTCAATTAAAGCGAATATTGGCCATACTAAGGCGGCGGCAGGGATAGCAGGGTTAATTAAGGCGACTATGGCGGTTCATCGTCAAATTTTACCACCAGTGACGGGATGCGATCGCCCTCAGGCTCAGTTAACCGAAGACAAGGCAAGGTTACAGGTATTAAAAGAGGGGCAAATCTGGCCAAATTCCTTACCTTTACGGGCAGGAGTGAGTGCCATGGGTTTTGGGGGCATTAATAGTCATATTATCATAGAGGGATTAAGTCAGATTCGTCGTCACACTTTAACGCCACAGGAACAAAAATTAATCCATTCTCCCCAAGATGCGGAGTTATTCCTATTGAGTGCAAATAGTCAAGAAGACTTACAAGCACAGGTTAATCGGTTATTAAATATTGTTCCTCGCATATCCCAGTCAGAAATGACGGATCTTGCCGTTGAATTAGCGAAAAAGGTAAATCCTCATTTACCCTATCGTCTGGCCATTATTGGATCTTCCCCCGATAGCTTAACCAATCACCTTGTAGGAGCGCAAGGCTTGCACTCGTTGATCCCCCCCGGTCAAAATTTAGATAATATCTTTACCAATCACGAAAAACAGATCAATAAAATAGGTTTTCTCTTTCCGGGGCAATCCGCACCAGTTTATCTTCATGGGGGACTCTGGGAAAGACGTTTTCCTGTGATTAAACAATTATATAACAAGGCTCAGTTAGCCAAGGGTAAGGATAACACGGTGACGAATATTGCTCAACCGGCGATCATTACGGCTTGCCTAGGGGGGTTACAACTCCTAGAAAACTTAAATATTAAAGCAGATTTAGCCATAGGACACAGTTTAGGGGAATTATGCGCTTTATTTTGGGCAAATGCCTATGATAAGACTCAATTAATTAATCTAGCTAAAATTCGCGGTCAAGCAATGGCACAACTGGGCCACCCAACAGGTAGAATGGCCAGCATTAACGCCGATGCAGAAACGGTTAAAAGTTTATTAAATGGACGTATCGTTGAGATTGCGGGATTAAATTCACCCTATCAGACAATAATCTCAGGAGAGGCCTTAGGGATTAAAGATGTTGTTGAAAAAGCCCAAAATCAAGGCATTAAAACCGTTTATTTGCCTGTCTCCCACGCTTTCCATTCTCCCCTAGTGGCCCCGGCCGTGCAACCCTTAGAAGATTATTTACAAACTTATCCCTTAAATTCCCTGGAAAAAACGGTTATTTCTACCGTAACGGGCGAAAAATTGCCATTAAATACCGACTGGCGCTCGCTTTTATTAGAACAAATGATCTCACCGGTGCGCTTCATCGATGCAGTCAAGTCAGCAGAGAAAGAGGTTGATTTATTCATTGAAGTGGGTTCTGGTTCAATATTAAGCCGTTTAGTGGCAGATATAACGGATATTCCCGTAATTTCTCTCGATAGCAGTAGTGAGTCTTTACAAGGGTTATTGAAAACGGTTGCAGTAATGTTTGTTAATGGTGTCAAGGTTAACTATCAAGGGTTATTTGAAGATAGATTTAGTCGTCCCTTTAATTTAGACTATCAACCCCATTTTATTGGCAATCCATGTGAGATCAAGGCAAAGGGCAAAAGTCAACAGGCAAAAGTAGAGAATATTGATCTTTTATTACCTAATCATAGCCAAAACCTCAAACCTAATACCTCAAACCTGAAACCTCAAACCTCAAAAATTGAAGTTATTCGTCAATTAGTCGCACAAAAAACAGAGTTACCCCTAGAAACCATTGAAAATCATCATCGCTTGTTGGCGGATCTGCACCTTAATTCTATCAGTGTCAGTCAATTAGTGATCGAAGCAGCGCGTCAGTTAGACTTATCTCCTCCCCATTCACCGACAGATTATGCCAATGCAACTATTCAGGATCTAGCAGCAGCTTTAGAAGAATTAGGCAAAAATAATTCCCAAATTCCTCAAGAATCAATCCCGATGGGTGTTGATAATTGGCTGCGTGCGTTTACGGTTGAATTAATCGAAAAACCGTTAATTAAATCAGATAAAAAGCAAATAAATCGAGAAAAAGCAGGAAATTGGCATATTATCGCCCATGCTGATCATCCTTTATTACCTAACTTATCTGTTTTACAACCCACCTTAAAGCATGAGCAGGAAAAAGGGATCATTATTTGTTTAAAACCCTATCCTGATGAATCAGAAATTGGTTTGCTTTTAAAAGGAGCAAAATTATCTATAAAAGAGAAAAAACCCTTGATTTTGATTCAACAAGGAGGAGGATATGCGTCCTTTGCGAGAACTTTTTATCTAGAAAATCGTCAAATTCCCACCTGTGTGATTGATATTCCTTTTCATCATCCCAATGCAGTTAATATCATTCTCTCAGAAATCACTGCAACCGATAGCTATACAGAAGTTTATTATGATGAAAACGGAAAACGGTTTGTTCGTCAATTAAACTTGTTAGGGTTAGAAAAAGATACCGATAACCCTAAGCAGAAAAAAGCCCTAAAAAGGTCAAATAAAAGCAAAGTCAAGGAGCTTCTTTTGGTGACGGGGGGAGGGAGAGGTATTGCCTCAGAATGTGCCTTATCCTTAGCTAAAGAAAATAAAGCTACCTTAGCGATTTTAGGACGTTCTCAACCTGAAGATAACCGAGAATTAGCCGAAAATTTAGCAAGAATGAAGTCTGCAAACATCCAAGTCCATTATTATTCTTGTGATGTCAGTGATGCTGAGTCAGTTCAGCAAACTATCGCCGAAATTAAGAAAAATTTAGGAGAAATTACGGGAATTTTACACGGTGCAGGGGTTAATACACCGAAATTAATTCAACATCTCGAACCAGAAGATTTTATAGCAACTTTAGCTCCAAAAGTCAAGGGTTTGCAACATATCTTAACGGAAATTAACCCCGATTCTCTCAACTATTTAATCACCTTCGGTTCAATTATTGCCGAGACTGGATTGAAAGGAGAAGCAGACTATGGGTTAGCCAATGAATGGTTAGGGGATATTGTAGCGGAATTTAGTCGAAAATACCCTAATTGTCGCTGTTTAAACCTAGAATGGTCGGTTTGGTCCGGTATTGGCATGGGAGAACGTTTAGGAACAGTTGAAAAGCTAAGAAATGAAGGTATTACCCCTATTTCTCCCGATATTGGCATTAAATACTTACATTTACTTTTAAATCAATCCCTAACCACTGCCTCTGTTATCATCGCCGGGCGTTTTGGTGAACCTCCGACTTTAAGCTTAAAACCGCAAGAATTATCTTTTTTACGCTTTTTAGAGACAAAGAAAGTTCATTACACGGGAATTGAACTGATTACTGAAGCAGAATTATCCTTAGACAATGATCCTTATTTACAAGATCATGTTTATCAAGGAGAATACATTTTCCCCGGTGTCCTGGGGTTAGAAGCGATCGCGCAGGTGGCCACTGCATTACTCCCCACCTTAGCAAGGAAGGAGGATCAAACCCTTAACAAGGGGGAAAACCAAGATCCCCCTTCCGTCCCCCTTAACAAGGGGGAAACTGGAGGATTAAGGTTTGAATCGGTTAAATTTAACCGTCCGATCGTGGTTTCTGCCGATCAACCCTTAAAGATACAAATTGCTACCTTAATCACCGATTCTGGAAAGGTTAAGGCCGTTATTCGCTGTGCCAATACAGGGTTTAGTATCGATCATTTTGAAGCCATCATCAGCCATTCTTCTGTGGGGGTGCCAGACTGTCGTCCATTGATTCCCCCTGTCCCCCTTAAAGAAGGAAAAAATAACCCTCAAATTAACCCAGATAAGGACTTATATGGTCATTTATTGTTCCATAAAGCAAGATTTCAACGAATTAAGGGTTATTCTCATCTCAAAGCAACCGAATGTATTGCAGAAATTAACATTGAGCAAAAAACTGCTTGGTTTAGTCGTTATTTACCTCAATCCCTGATTTTAGGCGATGCAGGGGCAAGAGATGCCGTTATCCATGCTTTACAAGCTTGTGTTCCCCATGCCACTATTTTACCCACTGGCATAGAACGCTTAACGGTATATTCTGTCAATTTAGGCGAAAATCAGTTTGTTTCAGCCAAAGAAAGACTGCATCAAGGAGATACCTTTGTCTATGATCTTGAGGTATTCAATAACGATGGCAATCTCTTAGAAGTGTGGCAAGGATTGGAATTAAAGGTGATTAAACACAGAAATCCTCAAGATCCCTGGATTCCAGCCCTTTTACCCTGTTATTTAGAACGAAAGATCAAGGAGATGATGCCTAATGTCGATTTAACTTTAATTCTCGATCGGGATGCAACGGTAGAAAGACGAGTCAGAAGCGATCGCAGTTTAGGGATGTTAACCTCATCCCCTAGTGTAATTCAGCGTCGGGGGGATGGCAAGCCCGAATTAAGCGATAACGAGACGGTTTCGGTGTCTCATGCCGAAGATTTAACCCTTGTGCTTAAGGGTGCGTCAGGATGCGATCTGGAACCGATTATCCCCCGTGATGTGCAGATGTGGCGCGATTTATTGGGGGAAAATTCCTTTAATTTAGCGGAGGTAATTAGTCAAGAGAATCATGAGGATTTTAATATGGCAGCGACTCGCATTTGGTCTGCTAAAGAAAGTATTAAGAAAGCGGGTTTGAGTCTCGATATCCCGTTAACTTTATCGTCTTTCTCTCAACAATTAACCCCTTTATCCCCTATTTTGTGGTTATCTTCAGGAAAGGATTTAATCATCACTTTACCTGTTTCTTTCCGAGAAATCAAGACAGCTTTCATCTTGGCAATATTTGTCCAAACAGTTCCAGAAAAATCGAACTTACTTCAGACAGAACCAGCAAAGGTTTTCTGATAAAACTTATCCAGTTTTACCCTTTTTTAAACCACAGGAGAACCAAATCATGACTACAGTTCGACAAATTCCCAACCAAAGAAACCCTATTCAACTGATTTCAAATATCATCCGTTCTTTCGTTTATGCGATGAATGGACGCTGGCATAAATTGGGGATGCAAATCTTTATGATAGTGACTATTGCCCACATCTCAGAACATATTATTCAAGCTTATCAATTGTGGGGTTTAGGATGGCCGAGACCAGAATGTTTAGGGTTATTAGGACTCTGGAAACCTTGGTTAATGCGCTCGGAATGGCTACACTATGGACACGCTCTTTTTATGTTATTAGGGTTAGCCATTTTTCGTCCTTCTTTTCATGGAAAAGCTCGTCTTTGGTGGGATTTGGCTTTAGGATTACAATTCTATCATCATTTTGAACACGCTTTACTCTTAGGACAGGCAATTATTGGTCAAAACTTATGGGATTCTCGCGTTCCTATTAGTATTGGACAAATTTGGTTTCCTCGGTTAGAACTGCATCTTTTCTATAACTTAATGGTTCTAATTCCCATGATGATTGC
Source organism: Microcystis sp. LE19-10.1B (assembly GCF_027530565.1). Lineage (NCBI taxonomy): Bacteria > Bacillati > Cyanobacteriota > Cyanophyceae > Chroococcales > Microcystaceae > Microcystis > Microcystis sp. LE19-10.1B. The sequence continues at coordinate 8,265 of NZ_JAPZQM010000682.1, forward strand.
CATGTATTATCATCGTTTTCCACCTATGAATGAGGGGAGATTAGTTTAAATTTTAGCCAAAGTTAAAGAAAGTATTAGGAAAATGGGGGTAAATGAGTATTTACCCTATTCTTCTAGTTAATTGTGCTGAAAAGTTGTCTCTAGTTCTTAAAAAAAGCATGATTGCTCTCCTTCTCATATTATGATAAAGAGTCATTAACTAGCTGTTGAAATTCCCCCAATGAATTAATAGTAATACTGGGGACAAAAAGACCCTCTAAGACAGACACATCCTCAATTTGGTTAATCGTTTCAATCAGGGAATTAGGAATCTCCCCAAAACGACTTTGTAAAGCCAAAATGATATGTTTTTGGTTAGTTAATTTAGCTCCTTCTTCGAGAGCCATTTCTTCTATGGTGCTTAAAAAAGGCATGATTGCTCTCCTCCTCGTATTAATTAAGATAAAGAGTCATTAACTAAATGTTGAAATTCCTCCAATGAATTAATAGTAATACTGGGAACAAAAAGACTCTCTAAGACAGACACATCCTCAATTTGGTTAATCGTTTCAATCAGGGAATTAGGAATCTCCCCAAAACGACTTTGTAAAGCTAAAATAATATACTTTTGGCTAGTTAATTTAGCTCCTTCTTCGAGAGCCATTTCTTCTATGGTGCTTAAAAAAGGCATTTTGTTTTCCTCCTCGTATTGACTGAGTTTTGTTTTAAAGTTAAGTTGAAGTTGCGGGGGTAAGGTCATCATTTTATCAATGAATTTCCCTAGATTGATAATCTCAAACTTGGTTAATCCCCTTTGATATAAACCTCTGACTAAGTTCCACTTCCATTGTTCACGCTCCCTGAGATTATTAGTCGTAGCCTTAGTTTTTAGGTGTGCCATGACTATTATAGCCCAAATATTCTCACTTTGTTCTAAGTCTTCCCATTGATAATCCAATAATTTGACCATTAAAAAATCGACTTTCACTTGACTTCCCCCTAACCCATATTGATAAAAATTAGGTCGCCAAGACCTACTTTCATCCCCTAAAATAGCTAAACTAATAACAGGTTTATGGTACAAATCAAAGGCTCGATAATTATAAATAAACATTCGTTGAGGGAATTTTAGATCATATTGACTTTGGACTTCAATATGAATTAAAAGCCAGATTTCCTGATTATCTAATAACCAAACTTTCAATAATTTATCAGCATAGCGTTGCTCAGTTTCCGCAGCTGCCGTAATTTGTTCTAATTCTTTATCAAGGGAAATAGGGGTTTGATTCCAGTCAATTTCTTGATAAATATTGGGATAAAAGAAGTTTAAGAACTCTGCCAAATAAGTGCTAATCGCTTCTTTCCATGTTTTGTCGTAATTAGCTGTCACCTCAGCCATGCCTTTCCCACCTAATTGCTATATAATAAATAATATCCTAATCTTTCAAAAACAATGGACAATTCTAACCCTACTCCTATCCCCTGCGAAAATAGTGATACTTCTTCCTTAGAAACCGCTAACCACAAACCCTTTTGGAAAGCCATTGTGGAAATTGGTGAAAAAGTTCCCATTGAAGAGTGGAACAAATTACCTAAAGATTTTGCTCGCAATTTTGAACATTATATGTATGGCGCACCCAGAGACGAGGATTACGAAGACGAATGAGAAAGATTTTTTTAGATACTGCTTATCTTCAAGCACTGGTTGACACTCGTGATAGTTTACATCAATCTTCTGTAGCTATTACCGACGAATTAGATATATTTCTATCTGTTACTAGCGAAATGGTGTTAACTGAATTACTCAATGCCTTATCTGGAAGGGGTGGGTATTTAAGGGATGCTGCCCTAGATATTGTAGATAAATTACACCAAGACTCATCAGTAGAAATTATCCCTCAAACCTCTCAGTTATTTACCGAAGCATTGCTATTTTATCGCCAAAGACGAGATAAAAGCTATAGCTTAACAGATTGTGCTTCGATGTTGATTATGAGACAACAAAATATCTCCGATGTTTTAACTTTTGATCGCCATTTTCAACAAGAAGGATTTAATGCACTACTGAGAAATTAGGAGGTAAAATAACTAATTGACTTTTTGAGCTACTTCTGCTAGACAATCAAAGTGACGACCATATTTAACAATAATCGTCATCGATCCTCGATAATCAATTAACCCTGTCATTACCGCTTTAACTGCACCAATTTCTTGATTAACAAATCGTTCCCAATTTTCTCTAGTTGCTGAAAAAATCGGTAAAGATTCATCCATTTCTTCAATCAGTTCTAAACTAACAATCTGACCCTGATCATCCCATTCTGAACAAACAGAAACCCCCTGATGATCACTAAACCAAAGAATTACTTTTCCCAATTTAGTGAACTTTTTACCTAAGTTTTCTTGTTCGTTCCATGTCGTTTGATAGGCAGACCACCATTCTTGAGAAAAACGAGTTAACGGTTGATTCATGAGGTATAATCAGAAAATAAAAAACTTGTGTTTAGTTTACCATTATCAGGATAACCTATGATCATCTTAAAATTCCTACTTTATGCCCCTCAGGGTAAGCGCATCTTAACAATCCTTGACAAAATGAACTTTATATGGGTTGCCTACCCAGAGCGCGGTTTAGACATATTTGAGTAGAATTTGCCATCGCAGTTGTTAAGCAACAATCGACCAAATAAGAGGACAAGCAGCTGACAAAATTGGTCAATTGTCAATAGCGTTCTTTTAAAACCGTTGTTAATCTCGAAAAATCGCTAAATAATCATGATGAAAGCCTACGAATATCATCACATTGTCAGTTTTCAAGAAACCAATTTAGTCGGTAATGTTTATTATGCCAATTATGTGCAATGGCAAGGTCGTTGTCGAGAAATGTTTCTCAAAGATAATGCCCCAGATATTATCACAGAATTATGCCAAGGATTAGCCTTAGTAACGGTTCGAGTATCCTGTGAGTATCTGTCCGAATTATTTGCCTTTGATCATGTTATTATTCGGATGCGTTTAGGAGAGATTAAACAAAACCGAATTACCATGTTATTTGAATATTGGCGAGTGACTGATGAAGGGGAAGAATTAGTGGCAAAAGGGGAACAACAGACGGCCTGTATGCGACGAGAGGATAGTGAAACCAGACCCACTCCAATTCCTGCTCAACTGAAATTAGCTTTAGAAAACTATCACATCCCGATCTAAAAGATAACCCGAGGAATGTGAGATAAAAATAACCGATAAAAAATGACTCTCCTAGACTGGTTATAGCCAATTAGTGGTTTAAATGAGCTTAACCCGAAACTTCCGCCGCTTTCATTTATCCCAGCATGAGCCGACTCCTGTTGAGGCGGCTTGCCTAGATGACCACACTACCCGTAAACCTTTTCAAACATACTCTAAAAAATATCGGCAGGATCGGCATATTGGAGCTTATTAATAGCCGTGGCTCCAGCAATCAAGGACATGAGCAAGGTTAAGCCAAAGACGAATATTGCTCTAGTAGGGGTCATTTCAATGGGAAGTAAGGTGTATTTTTGGGTAAAATAATACTGAATCATCCCTAATAAAAAGCCAGGAATATAACCTAATACTGCAATAATCAGAGCTTGCTGAAAGACGAGCCACAGAAGATAACGATTGTGATATCCCATTGCTTTTAGAGTTGCATATTCTGCTAAGTGTTCTGCAACATTGGTATAAAGAATTTGATAAACAACCACAATCCCGACCACTAATCCTAAAAATACCCCCAAATTAAAAATAAAACCAATAGCTGTACTGGTTGCCCAATAATTTTTTTCAAAGTTAATAAACTCTTGCTTGCTTAATATTTTGACATCTTTCGGCAAATATTTCTTTAACTTTTTGAGTAAGGATTGCCGATCAATATCTGGTTGAAACTTAATTAAGCCAATATCAATGAACCGAGATGAACGATTCTGAAATATTCTTAAAAAGTTAGGGTAGCTCATTAATAAGTTACCATCTGAACCAAAAGATGTCCCTAATTCAAAGAGACCAACCACTTCTATTTTTCGATTATTACCAGAATTTCCCACCTCAGTAATAATAGTTTTACCCTTCTGGAAATCTTCAGCAATATTTCCAAACTCTCTACGAGAATTTTGGTCAAATAAGGTGGTATATTTTATCTTTAATTTTTGCCAATTTTCTTTGATTCCCACTGCCTTAAATGCTTGATATCTTAAGTCAATTCCAATGACAAAAATATTACGCCAATAGTTTTTTGTATCGGGATTTTTCCATTGAGCATAGCCTACATAGATTGGACTGACTAATTCCACTTCATTAAAGGATAAGACTTGTAATAGTCTTCGCTCACTAAAACTTTCCATGGCAATTAAGGATGTAGAACGAGGACTAATCAGGAAAGCATCACCTTCTAAACTATTATGTAAATGAACAGCACTCTCAAATAAAGCATCTCGAATTCCCAACTGCATAAAAATAATCACAGTGGAAAAAATAATACCAGATAGTGCAACAATTAAACGAGTTATTTTATGAGCTAATTGTAACCAAGCAGTAGGAATATTCATCTTCTGAATGAGTTATTTAGTTAGGATGAATGATCACATTAATCTTTAAGTTAGTTAACCGATTAACTTTAGCACTAGAGCGATGATCTAAGCTAATTTTTACCTCGACGACTCTAGCATCTGTATCGACAACAGGATCGGTTCCTAAAACATCTTGTCGTCCCACTTTCCAACCTATTTCTTCCACAGTTCCCTCTAAATCTCCGAGCATTTTATCGGTTTTTATCGTTACAGATTGACCTAATTTAACTCGACTAATATCGGTTTCATACACTTCTGCTGTCACATACATTTTTTGGATATTTCCCAATTCTAAAATCCCTTCATTTTTCACTAATTCTCCAGGAAAAGTATTAATTTTTAAAATTATTCCTGCATGGGGCGCACGCACATAGGATAATTCTAATTCCGCCTGAGCGCGTTCTACATTAGCCTTAGCTGTCATTACTTCATCTTGAGCAATTTGAAGATCAACAGGACGAATTTCCGTAACTGCACTTAACAGGCTCTTCGGGAATTGTTATGCAAATAATTAACTTAAAATAAAATTCGATGAGAGCAACTACGCTCAAAAGTAGCTGAAATCCATATAGGGAAGGACTTAAGGCATCAACAGGTTAATACCAAAAGATAGACAATCGAGT
>NZ_JAPZQM010000761.1:0-1504 GCF_027530565.1 Microcystis sp. LE19-10.1B
CAGCAATTCCAAATTCAAACGGTAGTGTAGGATACAGAATTGATTTCGCTTCTGTCCCTCAAAATAGAGTGAACGAGTTGCCCATTGGGTTTTGCAGGAATGGAAGTCCAAGATTTGAGTTTTATAGGGATGCTGAGCTACTTCCACAGGGCTATCGCTGGCATGGTTGACCCGCGCAGTGCTAGCAATGCTACTCGCTACAGTCTAAAAGACGCGGTCTTGGGGGCATTTGCTAGCTTCTTTATGCAAAATGAATCCTTTCTAGAATATCAGCGTCAATTGAATAGTCGTTGTGGACGAGATAATGCTCAAAGTCTGTTTGGTCTGGTTAATATCCCGACCATAGAACAGATAAAGAATATTCTCGATAGAATAGCCGCAAAGCCTCTTTTTTCACCGTTCAAATGGATTTATCAAGGTCTGAGAGAACAAGGCTATTTGAGGCTGTTTACAGCCTTGGATGGCAACTTACTCGTCGCCCTAGATGGGACTCAGTACTATGATTCAGAGAAAATTAGTTGTCCTTGTTGCTCAACCCGCACCTCGAAACAGGGGAAGGTAACTTATCACCATCAAGCTATTTTGCCTGTAATTGTCTCTCCTGACCAAAAATCGGTCATTTCCTTGCCACCAGAATTTATCACTCCTCAAGATGGCAGTGAGAAACAAGACTGTGAGCAAAACGCGGCAAAACGCTGGATAGCGAGCCATGCGTCCTGGTTTGAAGGCCAGCCCATCACCCTCTTAGGCGACGACCTCTATAGTCGCCAACCGATGGCTGAATATTGTTTGGAACACCATTTCAACTTTATCTTTGTCTGTTTACCGTCCTCCCATCCGACTCTCTATGAGTGGGTTTCTTTCCTGGAGGCTAATCAAGAAGTCAAAACCACTCAACAGCGACGTTGGAATGGGCGATACTTTGAAATTTGGGACTATCGTTATCTCAATCAAGTCCCCCTGCGCGAACAACAACCCGCCTTACTGGTCAATTGGTGTGAGGTGACCGTTAAGCGCGAGTCGGATGGTCAACTTCTCTATCGCAATAGCTGGATTACTAACCACGACCTGACTCCCCAACGGGTCATTCTGGTCTGCGCTGCTGGACGGAGCCGTTGGCGAACCGAAAATGAGAATCACAATGTGCTCAAAACTCGGGGCTATCATTTGGAGCATAATTTTGGACATGGTCAGCAACATTTGTCCTCTTTTCTGTTGACCCTCAATCTCCTGGCTTTCTTATTTCATACTGTTCTGCATCTAGTCGATGAACGCTATCAACGGGCTCGGATGCAAAGGGGGACTCGCAGAGGCTTTTTTAACGATGTTCTTTGCTTAACCAAGTATCTGCTGTTTGAAGGCTGGCACCACCTTTTAGACTTTATGCTCGATGAGGCCATCCCTGTTACTCGCGTTAATTCTTCTTGATTTTGGATGGGGAGCTACAGGGCAAAAGCGTTTTGTATTCTGTATTCCTTGCTACATTCTGAATTTGGAATTGCTG
>NZ_JAPZQM010000547.1:0-3512 GCF_027530565.1 Microcystis sp. LE19-10.1B
ATTGCGAATGACTGGGGGAACCCTGGAATTTTCGGCTTAGTTGCCGGCAGCTTGCCGCCAACTCACTCCTCTAGATAAGTATTTTGACTCAGGCATCTTCCTCTTTTGAGACGTTGTGACACTTAGGGTGCGGAATGTGGGCATCAATCAAAGAAGGTCGAGTTCCAATTAATCTTAAACCCTATTAGGGATTGAAACTTTTGTTGAATTCACCATTCAATTCTCGCAATTTGTTCCAATTAATCTTAAACCCTATTAGGGATTGAAACTCGGATTTGATGGCTAAATGGAATAGCATTAAAGTGTTCCAATTAATCTTAAACCCTATTAGGGATTGAAACTTTTCCCGGCTTCCCGTCTTTTCCCGGCTTCCCGTCTTGTTCCAATTAATCTTAAACCCTATTAGGGATTGAAACAAAAATGCCTATCGAGAATTGGGGGTGCAAAGCGTTCCAATTAATCTTAAACCCTATTAGGGATTGAAACTGCATTAGTAGCTGTTGGGCTTCCTTCAAATTCCGGTTCCAATTAATCTTAAACCCTATTAGGGATTGAAACGTCACTAGGGAATTCCCCACCGAGACCAGAATTGAGTTCCAATTAATCTTAAACCCTATTAGGGATTGAAACGGCCTTCTCCTCTTTTGTGGGGAATCTTGCCGCTAATGTTCCAATTAATCTTAAACCCTATTAGGGATTGAAACGCCTCGTTCTAAATCGCTTATTGCCGCTTTACTTGTTCCAATTAATCTTAAACCCTATTAGGGATTGAAACTCTACCCCTTCGGGATGGACGGCACAGACGAAGTGTTCCAATTAATCTTAAACCCTAATGGGGATTGAAACGATCTTGACGCGATTATCTTTTCGTGTTACCATAGGCTCCAATTAATCTTAAACCCTAATAGGGATTGAAACAATGTCATGACCGAGGCTCGCTTAAGAGAATTTTTGTTCCAATTAATCTTAAACCCTACTAGGGATTGAAACTTTGGGGAGAATCCACTACTTTCCCTCGCTATTAATGTTCCAATTAATCTTAAACTCTACTAGGGATTGAAACAATATGCTTATTGTTCCTCACTCTATTGTTATTCCAATTAATGTTAATCCCTATTAGGGATTGAAACACCCTAAAGATTCAACGGCATTAGAAGCGATTATCGCGCCAATTCAGACTTGAATTGGCGTTTTTGTTCAGAATTTAAGTGATTAGGGGCTGACCTAACTAGGGCTTGCTGAATAATGGTAAAACCCTTTTAAAATAAGGCTTTTGACCTGTTAAAATCCGATGTTCATGCTGCGAAAATCGGATTGGGACCCTCAAAAACCTTGCATTATCCTTCTTGTAGTACATACTTTGGTACAAAAAGAGAGGGCAACAAAGCCTGAAACGACCGGCTACTGACGACCGACGACCGGCTACTGACTCCTAACCCCACCAACAAACTTTTTGCCGCAAACCCTATCTAAAAATCAAACTCGTCTAACCCCGGTTGTGGGGGAGGAAAGCGACTGCGAGGAGATTTTTTCGACTTTCTCAAAAAAGCGGGGATAAATGCGGCCATAAAAAATCCAATTCCCAAAGAAAAAGCCAATAAAACACCGATAGGTACTTTAATTGACTCAAATTGTAGAAACTTTAAAGAAACTGGTTGGATATTTTGAATAGCAAAAACTGCCATGGTCATAATCCAGCCGCCGACAATAGCACTAGCTAAAAAATTACTAATTGTATTCATGCTTGTCCTCGCCATGTTTGTGGGAGATTTTTTCAGGTTTTGTAGGCTAATTTCGCAGTTAGCTCCCTATTAATACCATTTTTCTTTATTCGTGGCCCTCCTATCCATTAGTCGCATCTTTCTTAACATAAAATTTGACAAAAAGAGAAAAGTGTGCAAGATTGCTCAAGGGGGTTCTATGGGGAAAATAATTTGATCAGATAGTTTCCAAGTCTGGCTGATATCATGTAACCTTCCCAGTCCTAACCAAATAGTTTTAACACTAGGTTCACCGTCGCCTTTTCTACCTAAAAAACCCCAAGAGAAGCAATCATTCTTACCGCTGAAGGTTGAAAATAGGGTGAATTCCCAAAATCAGATGTGGCACTGACGGCGGCTAGATTTGCCGAGGAATGTCGTACCCTTGTACTAAGTTGCCTAGCCAAGTTTTCCACGATACTGATTAACCTTTTCTTTCTTCTCGTGTCCCCTAGGTCTGCATACTGTAATTCTTGGGCTGCTCATTTCTCCATTTTTTTGCTCACCTCCACCTTGATTCCTTCTTTCTTTTAAAACTATACCTATCAATCGGTTCCCCTTTTTTTAAGTTTCTTCTCTTTTTGTTAAGAAAGCTCCGACTAACTGATTACTGATCACTGAAAAATCTCTTGTCTCTTAATCAAATTCTGCTTTTAAATCCCGACGCATCAATTCATAAACGGCAACTTGGGGAGAAATTTCCCCGCGCAAAAGACGATCAACTTGGCAGGTAATCGGTACATATAAATTTTTTTCTTGGGCAATTCTCATCAAAACTTCTGTGGTATTTATTCCCTCGGCAGTTCCCTCTAACTTTGCTAAAATCTCAGGCAAAGATAAACCTAAAGCTAATTGATAACCCACTTGATAATTGCGAGATAAAGGACTATTACAGGTGGCTAATAAATCCCCTAAACCCGATAAACCGAAGAAAGTTTCTTGACAACCTCCTAGACAAGTTCCCACCCGAACTATTTCCGGTAAAGCGCGAGTTAACAGGGCAGATTTGGCATTAGTACCTAACTGTAAACCATCGCAAACCCCAGAAGCGATCGCCATGACATTTTTGAGAGTGCCACCTAACTCAGTCCCCAAGGGATCGCTATTAAGATAAACCCGAAAAGATTCCCCAGATAATAATTTTTGTAACAATATTGCTGCTTTCTGCACATAACTTGCTACCACGGTGGCAGCGGGTAAACCTTGATTAATTTCTTTAGCTAAATTGGGACCGGAAAGAACCACAAGGGGATTAGCGGGAAAAGCTTGATTCCACAGATGAAAAGGGGTACGAGTGGTGATTGGCTCTAATCCTTTAGTAGCGGTGACGATAATTATGCGAGAATTTAATTGTAATTGCTGTAATTTTTCGATCGTTGGAACAACTCCTTTAATCGAAACTGCTGAAATAATTACCTCAGTATCTGCTATAATAGCCCCTAAATCTTCCCCAGTATGACGCGACCAAACCCTAACAGCTAAGTAATTAAGTCTAGCCAAATTAGCGAGAGTTTGTCCCCAAATTCCCCCACCTATAACCGTAATTTTCTTGGCATTTTCTAACAACTTTTATTCTCCTCCTTATTAGTGATCCCTGATCAGTGACTGGTTAGAAATGATTCGATTTGAAGGTTATGAGTCTTAAATGAAATTATTCACCGATTACTGATAAGTAGGTAGGTGTTAAAAGTTGTCAGACACCCCCCTTATCAAGGGGGGATTAAGGGGGGATCGGCACCCCCCTTATCAAGG
>NZ_JAPZQM010000282.1:0-5975 GCF_027530565.1 Microcystis sp. LE19-10.1B
TTGGGTAAGACTTTTAGACTTTTTGTCAATCAAAAAGTACCAGTTGTGGGAGAGATAGGGGGAAAATTCTGGGACTTTTTCTCTGAAAATTAGGTAATTGACCAGATGAGAATCGGTAAAACCCTACACCCCACACCCCACACCCTACACCCTGTCCCCACGAAAAACTTTTTGCCGCAGACCCTAACTAAGTCAGCAGATTAGGTATCGGCTGCCCCTTCATTTTCCGAAGATTGTCTTTGATCGCTGGAATAACCGCCTCTACCTCCTCTGGTGGTGGTACGATTAGAGGCAGCCCGGAATTGACGCGCGTAGGCGCGGTTGCGTTCAGCTTTTTCTTTTTTCAAATTACGACGTTTAGCCACAAGAATCTCCTTGGGATATTAGATAGACAAGCGGGGAAACGAGCGATCGCTCCCCCTATTGACATTGACACTCTCCGCCCTAAAAGTGCGGAGATTCTTGGGCTGAATCCTGCCTCCACTAGCAACGCTAATTTTGGTCTTACGGTTTCATGTCTAGTCCGACTACACCGATAAGGCAAGCACTCTTATGGACTACTCCCCAAGCGTAAATTTCTGTGTGTCCCACAGTATTTAATTGTTTTGCGTTCTTACAGTTTGGACTTAATTGAACACCATTGACTGTTAGAAATTTTGAGATGACGGAGTAGGAAGTTTAACCTGCTTCCTCACGTTCTCACGGTTGGCAACCTGGAGCTATTCTCGCACAAAGCCGTCCTAAAAGGACGGGGTTTTCAACCCAAATTTCCGATCACCTAGAATGGTTACGGTCGGGGATTAGTAGCGACGCTCCCGATTGCGATCGCCGCCAGCACCGAAGGAAGATCTGGGTTCTTTTTCACGAGCTTGATTGACTTTTAATTCTCGTCCCATCCATTGAGCGCCGTCAAGAGCGGCAATAGCCTTCGCTTCTTGCTCTGGGGTTTCCATTTCCACGAAAGCGAACCCGCGTTTTCTTTTCGTTTCCCGATCCATGGGGAGGTGAACGCGCTTGATTTCACCATATTCCTTAAAAACCTCAACCACGTCTTCTTGGTCAACCTCGAAGGGGAGATTACCAACATAAATTGACATAAAACCTATCCTTGCACAGATAAAAACAACAGATTTGTAGAGAACCAAGATTTCGGGAACTAGCTGAACCAATACTAAACAGAAACGCTTTGACCATTAATACTGACAACGAGCCGCAGTGCCGACTTTTATTCTCAATTTCCATCCTAGCACATAGCTATTAGCTTTTATCGATTCTGCCTGTCTCGCCACGGGAGCGGATAAACTAGACTAGAATGCTGCCCTATAAAATGCCCTAATTATGAGTTTATCCCCCCATCCGCTCGAAACTGCCCTAAAAACCCTGGAAACTAAGGCCGAGGATTCGATTTCTGGGGTGCTTTCCCCACCTGTTGCCGAGAAACGGCAACAAGAGCCGGACTTCCTCCGGCAGTGCGTAGGATGCTCCCAAGAGGGTATCCTCGCCATACCCTCACATCTGGGTACAGTAATATATAGAACTCTATTCTTAAGGCCAGATGAGTGCTTCCTCCTTCGACTATAGAATGATCGATCCCATTTCTGGGCCGATCGATCCCAAAAAACAAGGGACGTTACGCCATTGGGGAAGTCATCCCTATTTTACCCGGCGCGCTTGGAATGTGGTACAGGAATATATTAAGCGTTTTAGTCAGGTGGGAGATGTGGTTTTAGATCCCTTTGGGGGATCGGGAGTGACTGCGGTAGAGGCTCTAGTTTTAAAGCGAAAGGCGATTTACTCGGATATTAACCCGATGGCTGGTTTTATCTGCCGCAATATCGCTGTTAGTCCCGTTAACATCGATGATTTTCGGTCTGCTTTCGATGACATCGCCAGAAATTGTCAGGAAAAGATTGAGGAAGTTTATCGAATGTCTCCAGAAGAAGCGGCGGATTTAGAGATTCCCTATTGGTATCCGCAAGGGGTTCGTTTACCGAAAAATGCGGACGCAGAATCTGTAGAAAATTTGTTTACCAAACGTCAATTATTTTCCCTTTCTCTAATTCTCAACCAGATTGAATTAATCACCGATCCGATCATTAAAGATTTAATGAGGTTTACTTTCTCGGCAACTCTCAATAAAACCAATTTAACCTTTAGTTCCACGAGAGGAAGAATAAAAAGCCGGGGAAATAGCGGAATTATGCGCTTATATCGCTATTGGATTCCTCCTCAAACTATCGATCTTAATGTCTGGGAACAATTCGAGCAGAAATTTAAGGGGACGGCAAAATTCAAGATCGAAACTAATACAGTAATCGGTGATTTTTATCAAGAAAATTTTTCAATTTTTGATTTCTCAGCGACGGACTTAACTGGCATATCGTCCGAATCCGTGGATTATATCTATACCGATCCTCCCTACGGACAACATATTGCCTATTTAGATCTCTCGACTATGTGGAATGCTTGGCTAGGATTTGAAGTGAGCGATAACGCAAGAGAATTGGAAGCGATCGAAGGAGGAGATTTAAAGAAATCGAAAGAAACTTACATCAATTTGTTATCGAATTCCATTCGAGAAATGTTTCGAGTTTTGAAATTTGATCGCTGGATGAGTATTGTTTTTGCTCACAAAGATCCCGCCTATTGGGATGCAATCGTTAAATCTGCTCAAGAAGCTGGTTTTGAGTATGTAAATTCCTCTGTACAACATTCTACTACGCCCTCATTACACAAAAAGAAAAATCCTCTGACTGTCCTATCGGGAGAGTTAGTTTTAAACTTTAGAAAAGTGAATAATCCCAAAACAATCGCCATCAGTAAAGTCGGGATCGATATCCTGCAAATTATTAAAGAAGTGGCCGAGATGACAATCGTTAAAAGTTCGGGTGCTTCCACAGAAGATATTTATAATGCGCTCATTCCTAAATTATTGGAAAATGGCTTACTAACCCAAGTCAAGAAACAAATATAGCGTTTCCCAATCTCATGAGGTACACCAAAATCTTAACTCCTGACTCCTCAAAACCTAAGACTCTGTACCTCACAACTATGGGAATTGCTATAGATGATATTACTCCTTTGTTAAAAGAGGAATTCAACTTTTCGGAATTAGATCATCTCTGGAGAATTCGTACAAATACGAAAATCGGTTGCTTTATTCCGCTAGAAGATCGAATAAGATTTTATCTCTTGGATTTTCTAACTGCCAAAAAACGACAGGGAAAAGTAGCAACTTTTGATGAAATTATTTTTGCGATCATGCCTAACCTGATCAACGGGACAACACCAAGCGATCAATCGATTTTAAAGGTTTTAGAAAAGTTAGCTTATTCTCCCGATGGTCGGCACTGGCAACTAGGGCAAGAAGAAGGTCTTCAGCTAACTCTCGATTTAAATATAGAGCCAATTTCTTCCGTTTTAACTGGTTTAGATTTTCCCAAACAAGCAGATAAAATTCCTCACGATCAAATTATCTACGCTCTGGCAAAAATTGCTATTGCTGTCGGATTAAAGCCTTATATTGGCAAAAAAGAACAATCTACAGGTTATTGGAATGGAGAAGCTTTTAAAGATATTTCTCTAGAAAAATTACCGATCGATAAATTAGGAAAGTGGGACAGAGATAAAATACAACAGATCGATCTCATCTGGTTTAATAACTTAGGCGATGCAGTGTTCGCTTTTGAAGTAGAAACCAGTACACCGATCACCACAGGAATCGATCGCTTTATGGAATTACTAAAAATTTATCCAGAACTGGCAGGAAAACTTGTGTTAATTGTTCCACCGAAGCGAGTCAACAAACTGAAAAAAATTCTTAAAGATTCCCACTATATTGGACATCCTCTCTATATGGAGAATAAATTAGTCTATAGTTTTTCTAATCAAATTGCCGAAGTTTACCAGAAACTCTCCTCGTCAACTAAACTAGAATTATCTGCGGTTTTTGCCTCGATCGAGTTCATTTTAAAAAAACCAGAAATCTGATGCAATCAAGAGAAGCTGGTTCCTATTGAAAGTTCTAGGTTCGACGAGGCACTCATGCAATAAGCTCCCATTTGATCAGAGGGGACAGGGAGCGATGAACATGATACAGCAAACCATCTCAGGGAATCGTCACCCCGGAAAGCAAATCGCCCCTGCAACTGTCTCCCCAAATTCCCTCTCTTGATAAACTAGACTAGAATGCTGCCCTATAAAATGCCCTAATTATGAGTTTATCCCCCCATCCGATCGAAACTGCCCTAAAAACCCTGGCAGCGAAAGCGGAAAATTCCATCGAACAAACAACAACCCTAGAAGACTTAGAACAGCTAAGGGTGAATTATCTCGGTAAGAAAGGAGAATTATCGCAGATTTTACGGGAAATGGGCAAATTAACCCCCGAAGAGAGACCGCGCCTCGGTGCGATCGCTAATGAGGTCAAAGAATTAGTACAATCGCTGCTGGAATCCCGGCGAGAAAGTCTCCAGAATGCCCAAATTAAGGCGAAATTAGCGGCGGAAACCCTCGATGTCACCCTACCTGCTCTTAGCCGTCCTTTAGGGCGAATTCACCCCTTAAATAGCACAGTTGATCGCATGATCGATATTTTCGTCGGTCTGGGTTACAGCATCGCCACCGGGCCGCAGGTAGAAACCGATTATTATAATTTTGAGGCTTTAAATATCCCTGCTGACCATCCGGCCCGGGATATGCAGGATACTTTTTTCTTGAGGGATGGTCGTTTATTGCGGACCCATACCTCCCCGGTGCAGATTCGCTACATGGAAAGTCACGAACCCCCGATTCGGATTGTGGCCCCGGGCCGGGTTTATCGTCGCGATACCGTGGATGCAACCCATTCCGCGGTTTTCCATCAAGTGGAATTATTAGCGGTGGACCGGGGATTAACCTTTACGGATTTGAAAGGAACAATTAAAGAATTTCTTAAGCAAATGTTTGGGGCCGATTTACCGGTTAAATTCCGCGCTTCCTACTTCCCTTTTACCGAACCCTCGGCCGAGGTAGATGTGCAGTGGAAAGGCAAATGGTTGGAGGTGATGGGCTGTGGTATGGTGGATCCCAATGTCTTAAAAGCAGTCGGTTATGACCCCCAAATCTATACGGGTTTTGCTGCTGGTTTTGGCGTGGAAAGATTTGCTATGGTATTACATGAGATAGACGATATTCGCCGTTGTTATAATAGCGATATCCGCTTTCTCCGCCAATTTTAGGGGGATAAACCCGATGGTCATGAGTGAAGATTTAACCAAAAAAAGACTCCTATCCGTGGCTTGTCATGCTTCGATCTTTTTGAGTGCTACGCTGGTATCGGTGGGGATTCCCTTAGCTATTTATTTCATTTCTGATGATGAAACGGTGAAGGAAAACGCCAAAGAAGCTTTAAACTTTCACCTGAATATGTGGTTATACTACCTAATTGCCGGGATTCTAGTTTGGGTTTTAATCGGTTATTTGCTCTTACCGATTCTTGCTGTGGTGAATATTGTTCTCCCCATTCTTGCTATCCTGCAAGTCTGGAACGATGCTTATAAGGTTTTCCGTTATCCTTTTATTTTCCGGGTTCTGTAATTAATTATCGGGGTTGCAACCTGTTCAACCCTCGGTGCATCTCATTTTTGTAAATCTGTTGAGTTGGGATTTTTAAATGTAAACTGTCTTCTAAAATTGGTAATTACTTCCGATTTTATCACTCAATCCACGTCTTTGGGGGGTAGAACCCCCCAAACCCCTAGGGTTGATTCATTTAAATTAAGTACAGCTGATTTTGAGTCAATAAATTTGACTGAAGATTCTCAAGTTTATCTTTTTCTAACCAAAAGAGTTAGGGTTCTTCGTTACTTGGTATGGTTCAATAGGGGGGCATAAATCGACTAAATCCTTATCTGGCAAGAGACTTAATTGATTAGTTCGCTCTAGAGCAAAAACAATTGACAAAAATCGCCAAATGCCTTTCTAAATAAGGGTTC
>NZ_JAPZQM010000276.1:0-1308 GCF_027530565.1 Microcystis sp. LE19-10.1B
CTTTCAGCTTTTGGGCAGTTTTGATATAAAGGGCTTTCAGACTATCGGTTAGTTGAATCAGGGATGCTGGTTTCATGCGAGTTCCTCACTCTGAGGATTTTCCCGTTATTATAGGATCAATCATTCTCTGTAATTCTCTTAGAAGCGGTGATGGCTTTTGCCGAAAAACATGACCTCTGGGTAGTCGAGGATAACTGTGACGCGGTGGGAAGTCTTTACAAAGGGCAAAAAACCGGCACCTTTGGGCATTTAGCAACGGTTAGCTTTTATCCTGCCCATCACATGACTATGGGAGAAGGGGGCGCGGTTTTAACCAGTGATACCCGCTTGAAAAAGATTGTCGAGTCATTCCGTGACTGGGGCAGAGATTGTTGGTGTCCTCCGGGGGTAGATAATACCTGTAATAAGCGCTTCGGTTGGCAGTTAGGAGATTTACCCTTTGGCTATGACCATAAGTACACCTATTCTCATGTGGGTTATAACCTGAAGATGACGGATATGCAAGCCGCCGTCGGGGTAGCGCAACTGGATAAATTGCCAGGATTTATCAAAAAGCGCCTGGAAAATTTCGACTTTTTGCATCAAAAGTTACAGGAGCTTCAGGATGTTTTAATTCTGCCTGAAGCCAGCCCCGATTCTGAACCGAGTTGGTTCGGGTTTCCAATTTTTGTTAAGGAAAATGCGCCTTTTAGCCGCAATGATTTAGTTAAGCATTTGGAGGAAAAACGCATCGGCACAAGGCTATTATTTGGGGGAAATTTACTGCGCCAGCCTCTTTATAAGGGGTTAAATTATCGAGTTGTTGGGGATTTAAGCAATGCCGATAAAATCATGAGTAGTGTTTTTTGGCTGGGCATTTATCCCGGATTAACGGGGGAAATGTTAGAATATGTTGTCTTGACGCTAAAAAATTTCTGTCAAGGGTGATTAAGGGAAAACCGACTTTTTTTAAGTATTCTTGGCTTTTCTTAATGAAAAAGAGATAAACATGACACCATCTGCTATTGATTTACCGACAAAATCAACGATAATCACCTGGGAAAAACTGCCAGATGATTTTATTCTACCTGACGAACCTGTGGACAACAACTTGCAGCCCCTATTAGCAGCCGCTTTACGAGAATCGTTAGAATTAGCAGGACTAATTCTAGAATCGATGCTAATTGCCTCTAATTTTGGCTTGTGTGCTACCGTTAAAACTCAAACTGTTGTCAAAGCACCTGATTGGGTTTATATTCCCTCGGTAAAACCGATTCCTGGCGGAAAAATTCGGCGCAGTTATACTCCCCATCTTGAAGGAGAAATTCC
>NZ_JAPZQM010000661.1:0-3511 GCF_027530565.1 Microcystis sp. LE19-10.1B
CCCTTATATAGAAAGGCATTTAGCCATTTTTGTCAATTGTTTTTTATCTAGAGCGAACTAATCAATTAAGTCTCTTGCCAGATAAGGATTTAGTCGATTTATGCCCCCCTATCGAACCATAACAAGTAACGAAGAGCCATAATCATAAACTCTATTCTTTTAATCTTTCCACTTCCCAAAAACGTTGGACGCAAATTCAAGAACTCTTTGAAACTATCGTTGATTCTTTCTCGGTTAGTTAAATGTCAGAGGATAGGAAATTTTCAGTAAAATGTAGGGTGCGTTAGACGGCAAAAATTCCTGTTTTGACTTAAAGGTAAAAATCCGTCGTAACGCACCACTGGCAATAGGCAATAGTAAAATGTAGTAAAATGTAGTGGACTGTTTCAACTAAAATAGGGCAATAGATTTTGGCTTAAAGTCTTAGATTATAGAATTTATAGCATTTTTCTAATACACCAAATTAGCTGAAACAGTCCAGTAGGGTGCGTTAGACGGCAAAAATTCCTGTTTTGACTTAAAGGTAAAAATCCGTCGTAACGCACCACCTATCATCAACTAGGTAGCCGGTTACAATTAAAGATAACATACAAAGAACCAGAAGCCTGTCCCACTATCTAACAATTAATTGAGATTACTTACTGAATGAGTAATCAGTAATCAGTGGGGAACTGATAACTGATAACTGATAACTGATAACCGGTAACTGATAACTGATAACTGATAACTGAATATGAGTAACTCGGAAGAAAATAGACTAGATAGACTCGAATCTCTTGCTGAAAATACCCTAACAGAACTACGGGAGATTAAATCAGGACTACAGGAGATTAGATTAGGATTACAGGAGATTAAATTAGGACTACAGGAAACCAATCAGGGATTAAAAGAAACTAGAGCGATCGCTAATTCTAACGCCAAATCGATCGAAGCGTTAACTAATAGTCTTGCTGAGTCTAAAAAAGAATGGGAAAAAGACAGACGGGGACTTTATCAACTGCTAGGACAATTAACTCGATCGATGTCGGATTTTTATGAGGTTCAGTCAGATTTTTACAATCGATTTGACAAAATTGAAGAAAGAGAATCACGCATGGTTGAGATTTTAAATCGTTATTTCCCCCCCGAAAATCCTGCCAATTCCTAGCAGAAATAGATAAAAAACTGATAACTGATGGTGGGTTACGGCAAATAGATAAATTGATAATTAAGTCTAATAATTTGTCATTGCCTAACCCACCCTACCTAACTATCTCCTATCTTGTTTACTGAAAAAACTTATGTCCATTCCCTTGATTCTTGCTTCCGCTTCTCCTGCGCGTAAAAAACTATTACAAATGGTCGGAATTGATCCGATTGTGCGGGTGAGTAACTTTGATGAATCGACAATTAATGCTGATGATACTCTCCATCTTGTCCAAACTTTAGCCCAATGTAAAGCGCAAACGATCGCCCCTAAATTTGATACAGGATTGATTCTTGGTTGCGATTCCGTCTTAGAAGTAGCGGGGGAAGTCTATGGCAAACCCAAGGATAAATCAGAAGCGATTGATCGTTGGCAAAAAATGCGCGGTCTGGTGGGTACACTCTATACAGGTCATGCTTTAATCGATCGAGTTAATCATCAAACTTTGACTCGTTGTGGGATCACTAAAGTTCACTTTGCCAATATCAGCGATCAAACAATTATTGCCTACGTTGACACCGAAGAACCCCTCAAATGTGCCGGCTGTTTTGCCCTAGAAGGAAAGGGGGGTCTATTCGTGGAAAGATTAGAGGGATGTCACAGTAATGTTATCGGTTTAAGTTTGCCCCTATTTAGGCAGATGTTAACGGATTTTGGCTACCAAATCACTGACTTTTGGTGATCTTTTTGTCGATGATTTCCCCAAATTTATTGACAAAAAGGCTTGACAAATTCTCAGATTTGCGTTAACCTTTTATTATAATGGGAATCCGTGTCGCCCTGCGAACCCCTCTTTTTTCTATCGGATAGCCCCAAAATTTTTAACCCTTTCCTTTTCACTTTTTCCCGAAAAAACTATGTCTTGCTTGCGCGTGGGAATTGCCGGTCCGGTGGGTTCAGGAAAAACAGCCCTGCTCGATGCCCTGTGTAAAAATTTGCGGGATCAATATCCGATCGCCGTAGTCACCAATGACATTTATACTCAAGAAGATGCCCAATTTTTAGTGCGATCGCAAGCTTTAGACCCGGAAAGAATTTTAGGAGTAGAAACGGGAGGATGTCCCCATACAGCTATTCGCGAAGATGCCTCAATTAACTTAGTTGCCATTGAACAGTTAGAGAGAAAATTTGCTAACTTAAAGTTAATTTTTCTGGAAAGTGGTGGCGACAATTTAGCGGCAACCTTTAGCCCCGAATTAGTAGATTTAACCATCTATGTGATTGACGTGGCAGCCGGAGATAAAATTCCTCGCAAGGGGGGACCGGGTATCACCAAATCGGATTTATTGGTAATTAATAAAATAGATTTAGCCCCGATGGTGGGGGCAGATTTAGGAGTGATGGATAGAGATGCCAAAAAGATGCGCGGAGATAAACCCTTTATCTTCACCAACTTAAAAACACGGGAAGGATTAGAGCGAGTGATTGCCTTTATCGAAAAGAATTTATAATAACTATTGCTAGGAATAAAAAAGAGAGCGCCAGAAAAATTTAGGTAAAGCTAACATTCTTTTCCAGCGCCAAGGTTCCTGATAGAGTCGATACAACCACTCTAAATTATTGTCACAGAAAAAGCGAGGGGCGCGGATTTTTGTCCCGGACCAGATATCAAAACTACCCCCCACACCTACCCAGATAGCTTGGGGACAGAGATATCGATGTTCCCTAATCCAATATTCCTGTCGGGGTACTCCCAACCCAACTAAAATTAACCGCGGTTGTTGATCTTTTAATACCTCAATCCAATCGGACATTTCCTCGGAGGATAGATAACCATGGTTAGCCAGAATACGGATATTAGGTATCTTTTTTTGCCAATTACTTGCCGCTTTTTCCGTAATCCCCGGTTGACCACCAAAAAAAGCAATAGGAAAACTCTCTCCCTGCATTCCTAACTCAGTAATTAAGGATTCTGATAATTCAATACCGGGGCAGCGGGTTTGTTTTCTGCCCCTTAATTTTAAGTAAATAACAATCCCCGCGCCGTCGGGAATAACTAAATCTGCTTCCCGAATAACTTGGGCAACTTTAGCATCATTTTCCCCTAACATTGCCATTTCTGCATTGAGAGTGACAACGTGGGAACCAAAACCTTGATAGGCGCGATCTATTAACCAACGACTGTAGTTATCGAGAAGATGAACCGGTAAACCAAGAACCGAATATTTGGGGGGAGTTTCTAACATAAGTAGGTAGGTGTTAAAAGTTGTCAGACACCCCCCTTATCAAGCTGTCCTTTAGTCACATCTTTCTTAACATTTCAAACCTTTGTAGCACAAGGCTTTCAAGACTCGGTTAACAATTTGTAATATTCCTTGTTGACAC
>NZ_JAPZQM010000303.1:0-2269 GCF_027530565.1 Microcystis sp. LE19-10.1B
TATTTTTTTAGGTTTCAGAGGGAAAGTAACCAAACAGTTTTTTATAATCAGAGGCCAGATATCCTCGGTGAAAAAAACCTAATTCTTCAGCAATTTCATAAATTAATTTTGTCTGATTATTTTGGTTAAGAGATTGATGTAGAGCATTAAGACGAAGCAATTTAAAATAATTGTAAGGAGACATTTGATAGAAGTCTTTAAATATATATTCTAAGGTGCGTTGACTTACTTCTAAGTCTTGACAAATCGCTGGAATAGTAAGATCAGAACGCAGATTTTTTCTCATCATTTCTTCTGCTTTTTTGAGGATAGAGGTGCGTCTGATAGTGTTTTTAGGAGTTGTAATATCTTTGGTTACTGCTAAAGTCAAAAGAAAATCTTTGACAATTTCTTTTTTTAATTTTTGCCTGACAAAATTTAATCTTAATGCTTTTCTTTGCCCAGATATTTGTTGACGATCTAAATTAAATAGCATTCGATAAAGTTGATGACAAGATTGTTGGAGATGACGAATTTTTTCCGATGGGCAAATCACAATAGAAGAAGCGGAAGAATTTAAAAACTTTTTTGCTTCTGGTAGCTCTAAAGTTTGGCACAATTGTTGCAGATAATTATCATGAACGTAAAGCTGAAAACGATTGGAAAAAGGATGTTGAAAAACGGAAATTTCTGATTTAGGGGGGATAATCCCCAGATAGTTATTTTCTAATGGATACAAATTTTGGAAGAAGACAGAATTCACCTGAACAGGAATCGCAAAAACCCACATTTTAGAATGGATTACTCCCGCAACATTCGTTAAACAATTACGTTGCGATAATTCTAACATCACTTCATCGATGATGATCCTTGAAAGATACCCTTCAAAATGATCACCACTGAGTTGTAAAGCATCTACGTTGAGAAATTCTCGATTCTGAAAATAGCGAGAAAAGTCACAAACATATTCACTTTTAAAGGTTAATTCCTGAGAATTAATTAAAATATTGGTTTTATTGTCAAAAATAAACATCTATATATAACTATTTGGTTATTGAGTAAAGTTAAAATTTTTTTGCCCATCAATTTAAAAACTTGCGTTTTTCGGATCATCTTAGCATAGAGGACTGAGTAGTATTGAGTTACAGCAGAGTTGATTTGTTAAGTCCATCAGTGTAATCCAGGTTAAATCTCTCATCTCTCATCTCTCAACTCTCATCTCACCTTTGTAACCCCTAAATCAGGTTTTTATGTCAAGCTATTTTGAAAGCCTTGCTAGAAACCAGTTTTAGGGATAAGTATAATTACTCACTTGTATAAATGAGATGCTCCCATCTCTCAAATCTCTCACTTTTTTCCGTTATCAATTACTAAGGAGATTTCGATGGCTAAACAATATATGCCACTTGAAGATTGGTCTGGAACTGTGGTATTCGGTGGAGAAATTCCTCAATTACGTCCCCCGGCATTTTCTGACGACTCAAAATATACCACATTTAGCTATACCCATTATCTAGAGGGATTGGAAATTTCCGATAGCTATATCTATGATCCAGGAGGATCAGAAATTTCCGAAGCTGTTGCTAGGGAAATCGCTACGTTCGCCGTTCCCCCGACAAATTATCCAAGGAGATTGGAAATTTCCGATAGCTATACCTATGATCTAGAGGGATCAGAAATTTCCGAAGCTGTTGCTGGGGAAATCGCTACGTTCGCCGTTCCCCCGACAAATTATCCAGGGAGATTGGAAATTTTCGAAGCTGTTGCCCCTAATATTAGCACTCGTTTCTATGCCATCGAAGCAACTATTGATTTCTCCAAAGCTAAAGGGGACTTACAAGGTGTTCTGATGGCGCAGGGTGGATATTTTGGTGGACATAGTTTCTACATCTATCAGGGAAAACTATGTTATGTCTATAACTGGTTAGGACAACAACAGAAGATCACCTGTGATCTTCCTCGTCTTAGTAGCGAGGTGACACTCAAAGTTGAATTTGCCAAACCAAAGATAATCGCCCCTTCCGATGAAAAGTTGGGTGACAGCACAATAGATAATATGAAACTGTATATTAATAACATCGAACAAAATGTCGATATTATAAGAACTTTATCAAATCATACTCCTAACTTCCTAACTAAATATAAACACGCAGCAATTCCAAATTCAGAATGTAGCAAGGAATACAGAATACAAAACGCTTTTGCCCTGTAGCTCCCCATCCAAAATCAAGAAGAATTAACGCGAGTAACAGGGATGGCCTCATCGAGCATAAAGTCTAAAAGGTGGTGC
>NZ_JAPZQM010000692.1:0-14632 GCF_027530565.1 Microcystis sp. LE19-10.1B
TCGATTGTCTATCTTTTGGTATTAACCTGTTGATGCCTTAAGTCCTTCCCTATATGGATTTCAGCTACTTTTGAGCGTAGGCGCTCTCATCGAATTTTATTTTAAGTTAATTATTTGCATAACAATTCCCGAAGAGCCAAATTTCTCAGGGTTCATGCTCTTTTTCTTCGCCATATAAATATTTATCTAGATTTTCTGACCAATCTGAGAGGCCGTCTAGTTGTAATGATTCTGCTGTCTCTAAAAAAGAAATGAGTTCATTATTTTCATCCGATAAGTTATCAACAATAATGCGGACACGAGTATTAGCCTTCAATGTAACGGGTTGCTCTGGATGAAAGACCTTTCCGTCAAATAATGCGTTAATAGAATTAAGCATGATCTGTTGGTGAAATGATTTTTACTTGAAATATCTATATTATAAATGTAACACACCAAATTGATTGTTATTCGCTGTCATCTTGTTGGTTAAACTTTAAAGCTGCCGCTTGGGATAGGAACGCAAAGGGCGATCGCTTTTTGATGAGGAGGAGGGGCGATCGCTTTTGGAGAGGAGGAGAAGCGATCTTGTAGGTTAAGTTGAGGTGACGAAACCCAACATTACCTTTTTCCCAAATTACCACCCAATATCTGAGTTATAATTAATACCATCAATTCTACACCTTAATCAAATAATTTAACTTATGTGGTTCTTCGGTTTGTGTTATGCAATGGAGGGGGGTTATAAGGGATGAAACCCTTATATAGAAAGACATTGCTTCGATTGTTCCCAATTGTTTTCGATCTAGAACGAGCTAATCAATTAAGTCTCTTGCCGGATAAGGATTTAGTCGATTTATGCCCCCTGATCGAATCATACCAAGTAACGAAGAGCCACTTATGTCTGCTACAATTCGTGAAGAACTTCACCAACAGATTAACCGATTACCCGATCACATTGTTGAAAAAATTGCCAACTTTACCCGATTAATTTCCCCTGAGCCAAACAACATTTCAGAATATACTAATTGGCAAGATGAAGACTGGCAAAAATTTGCATTAGAGCAATTTTTTAAAGAAGAAGATGAAATTGAATATTCCCTAGCAGATGCTCAAGAAATTTATCAACTATGAAACCAGGTGATATTGTTCTAATTCGTTTTCCTCAAGCAGACTTGCAATCAGGAAAACTACGTCCAGCTTTAATTATTTTTGCTATTTCACCAAGTCGCCATCGTGATTTATTACTTGCTTTAATTTCTTCTCGTCTCCATCAAGCTACTTTAGGATTTGACGAAATTATTAATACCTCAGATTCTGACTATATTACTACTGGACTTAAAGTGGCTTCTTTAATTCGGCTAGGACGATTAACAAGTGTCGAATCATCTGTAATCAATGCCCGTTTAGGAAATATCTCACCAGAAAGACTAATACGCATTAAAAATCTTTTAATCAATTGGCTCAGAAAATCAAATTAGTGTGGTCTGCTAGGCTTCGCCGCTCTTCGAGAACGCAGTGCCTTCGGCAACGCCGTCATCTTATTGATTAAACTTTAAAAATGCGATCATGTATTGCCGTTGTCAACGAAATAGCCGATTTTTCCGATTTTCACCTCTCGATCGCAAATTTAAAAGGTTAAAAGGAGCCCTCAAGATGACCCAAGACAAACCGATCCAACGCCAAATTCTACCGATTCCCGACTTGACCCCCTTCGGTCTAACCACCTACGACGCCAAGAATCCCGACACCCACTATCCCCCGATTCGAGATATCCGACCGCCGGCTGGCGCACCCAACGTGCTGATCGTGCTGCTCGATGACGTGGGTTTTGGAGCCGCCAGTGCCTTCGGTGGTCCCTGCAATACGCCCACTTTCGAGCGATTAGCGGCGGCTGGGTTAAAATACACCCGTTTTCATACCACTGCCCTCTGTTCTCCCAGTCGTGCGGCTTTGCTCTCTGGAAGGAATCATCACTCGGTCGGCATGGGCAACATCACCGAAACCGCCACCTCCGCCCCTGGACAGAGTTCCGTCCGTCCCAACACCAAAGCCCCCCTTGCCTTAACCCTGAAGCTAAACGGCTATTCCACGGCGCAGTTCGGTAAATGCCACGAAGTACCGGTTTGGCAAACCAGCCCGATCGGTCCCTTTGACGCTTGGCCCTCTGGCGGGGGTGGATTCGAGTATTTCTACGGCTTTATCGGTGGCGAAAATAACCAGTGGGAGCCGGCACTGTACGAGGGAACAACCCCGATCGAACCGCCGAAAACTCCGGAGGAAGGCTATCACCTGACCGAGGATCTGGCCGATCGAGCGATCGCTTGGATTAGTCAACAAAAAGCTCTCGCCCCCAATAAGCCTTTCTTTGCCTACTTCGCCCCTGGCGCAACCCACGCCCCCCACCACGTCCCGAAGGAGTGGATCGACAAGTATCGAGGCCAATTCGCTCACGGTTGGGATCGCCAGCGTGAGATCACCTTTGCCCGACAGAAAGAACTGGGCGTAATTCCCCAAAATGCCGAACTCACCCCCCGTCACGCCGAAATTCCCCCATGGGATGACATGGACGAGCGCCTGAAGCCGGTATTAGAGCGCCAGATGGAGGTGTACGCCGCCTTTCTGGAACATACCGATGATCAGGTGGGACGAGTGATTCAAGCCTTAGAAAAGCTAGAAATCCTCGACGATACGCTAATTTACGTCATCGTCGGTGATAACGGTGCCTCCGCCGAGGGAACGCTTCAGGGCGCGTTTAACGAGATGGCCAACTTTAACGGGTTAGCGAGTCTAGAAACCCCGGAATTTCTCCTCTCGAAACTAGATGACTTCGGTGCGCCCGATTCCTATAATCACTACGCGGTCGGTTGGGCCTGGGCGATGAGTAGCCCCTATAAGTGGACGAAACAGGTCGCTTCCCACTGGGGCGGCACCCGCAACGGTACGATTGTTCGTTACCCCAAACTCATCCAGGAAAAAGGTGGGATTCGTCACCAATTCTGTCACGTCATTGATGTGGCCCCGACGGTGTTGGAAGTGGTAGGCATTCCCGAACCGACGATGGTTAACGGTGTCCTACAAAGTCCCTACGAGGGTACGAGTATGGTTTATACCTTTAACGACGCAGCCGCCCCCGAACGTCATGATGTGCAGTATTTCGAGATGTTTGGCAATCGGGGCATCTATTACAAGGGTTGGAGCGCGATTACCAAGCACCGCACCCCGTGGGTGATGACTGGACAGACGATGGTTCCTTTCGACGATGATATCTGGGAACTATACGACGGCAGTACGGATTGGACGCAAGCTCGGGATCTCTGCCAGGAAATGCCAGAGAAACTGCACGAACTACAGCGACAATTTCTGATCGAGGCGGTTAAATATAATGTACTGCCCCTAGACGATCGCCAAGTGGAACGGGTCGATCCCGCCACCGCTGGCCGGCCTACCCTCGTGCGGGGAAACTCGCAATTATTCTTTGCCGGGATGGGGCGTTTGTCTGAAAATAGCGTCATCAACATCAAAAATAAATCCTTCTCGGTAACGGCGGAACTGGAAATTCCCCCGGAAGGCGCGGACGGGGTGATTATCGCCCAAGGCGGCCGCTTCGGTGGTTGGAGTGTCTATAGCCACGATGGAAAAGCCAAGTTCGTCTATAACGTGCTGGGGATTGAAAGTTTTGTCACCGAGGCGACGGAGACGATCCAGGCTGGCAAGCATCAGGTACGGATGGAGTTTGCCTACGATGGTGGTGGTTTAGGACGGGGGGGAAATGTCACCCTCTACTACGACGGTCAACCAGTGGGTACGGGTCGGGTAGAACGAACTCAGGCTTTTATTTTCTCCGCCGACGAAACCACGGATATCGGCTACGAATCTGGTACCCCCGTGGCGGCGGAATATACCTCGAAAACCAGTCGTTTCACCGGCAAGATCGGCTGGGTTCAATTGGATCTGGGTACGGACAATCATGACCACCTGATCGACCCGGAGGAACGTCTGAAAATTATCATGGCCAGGCAGTAGAAAAGGGGACTTGCGATACTGGTAGCTTTATCTAGACTATCCCTCGGTTAAAAGCAAAAAAATTGAGCTTAAATTAGCAACTTTGTCCTATGGAATGGTCTTTTTTGAGAAACTTTGCCATCACTTTATTCGCCCTCTTAAATCCTCTGGGAATGCTGCCGATTTTTATTAGTTACACCGCTCGCGAACGTAAAGAAGTACAACGACTCGTGGCTCTATTTGTCTCGTTAACTGTCTTGTGTTTGTTATTGATTTTTATGTTTATCGGAACGGCAATGCTAAAATTCTTTGGCGTCACCTTAGACTCTTTTCGCCTAGCTGGTGGCGTGCTTTTGTTGATTATCGGTATCAACATTGTTAACGGTTCTGGGGCAGGGACAAAAGAGCTTTTAATTAATGAGCAAGGCGGGGATTATCTCAGCGAAGCTAAGTCAGTTTATCGGCAGATTGTTATTCCTATGGCTATGCCTTTATTAGTGGGTCTTGGGGTTATTGCTAACGTTATTCTTTATGCCAGTGAAGCCGAATCAAGGCTAGGTAGTGGTACGGGCATTGAACTGATTTTGATGACAATTTTAGTCAGTTTTTTAGTCTTTCTCATCCTCGCGGCTGGCCAATGGTTACAAAGACTTTTAGGAGATATTGGCTTGAGTATTACTCAGCGAGTTATGGGCCTATTTGTAGCGGCGATCGGAGTACAATTTATGGTGACAGGTTTGATTAATATTTTTGTCGATCAGATCGTTCCGAAACTACCATCATAGCCAATTACTAATTAGTCTAAATATAGCGGTTCTCGCATCTATGCGGCACACTTAAACCTTTGCTGATTAAGCTGTTCAGGATCGGGAATGTACCTCTTGTGAATCAGAAACGCTATAGTTAGCTAAGAAAATTACTGGAAATATCAAATAAGCTGTTGTATATTTAAACTGGGTATTAAGGAGAGCAATCATGAGAAATTCTGAGCAATTGACCAAATCCCTGAAGCGTTTTCGTTATACACTTTTTCTGGGAGTAGCGGCCATGGCAATCAATAGCTGGGGGATGCCCAATATTTCTGTAGCCCAGACTACTCCTGCTCAAGAAAAAGTGCAGTTAATGTTCGTGCAAACGGCAGAAGATCTTAAGGTAGATCCCGTCGCAAAAACAATTCGCCTGGTGAATGTCAACAAACAGACATTATACTTTTCCGATCGCCCAAACCGGATTGCTGGTAATCTGACCATGGCAGCCTACATGGATGAGTGGACAGCTAGGGCGGGAAAAGATAATTTTGCCAACGATCCCCCCAATGCTACCCTCTCGGTCTATGAACCTGGCCGTCAAGACAATACCATAATTGTCGTCGAGATTAGCAATCCCGTCATCGATGGCAAGGACTTGATTTATAGCTACAAGCTAATCGAAGGGACTCTACCTAAAACCGGCGGGGCAACTTCCCTATTTATCGATTGGATTGGTGTTGGTGGTGGTGTCGGTCCTGGCTTTTACGGGGTGGGGGCCGGTACCCGCGGGGTCGGTTTATACGGTGGTTACGGTGGCCCCCTGCGCTATTAATACACTTGTTCTAAGCAGCCTGTAAATTTATCTACCGATGAGGAGAATTCCATGAGTTACAGATACATCAATCAATTAGCCACACCCGAAAATTTGCATCGATTTCTGGAATTTGTCGATCTAGCGGCCGGCGCTGGCCAAGAAACGGCTAATGTCTGGGAAATCGAGCGCCGATTGGTCAATAGTCGCCCGATGGAGTTATGTGTAAAAGCAGTTCTGCAAGAACCAGCTTCCGCTCAATTAGTGCAAGAAAGATACATCGGCAAACCCTACGATCTCGAAGCAATGTTAAAAATGCCGAAAGGTTCTCTCGGTTGGACTTACGGCACAATTATGCACACTTTGGGCTATGATCCGCAATTTTATCCCCAACGCGAGCAATTTGATTCCGATGCCGACTATATTGGTTTTCGCATTGATAAAACCCACGATATCCATCACATTCTCACCGGGTTTAGTTTAGATACTCTTGGAGAATTGGGAGTAATTTCTGTCACGGTCGCTCAAACTCGTTATCCTACTTTTCTCCTCATCGATATCCTCTCTTTACTGATGACTTTTTTTACCAGTGATACTCTGTTAAGTGAGGTAGAAAGTGATGCCGATTTAAATAAAACTCTCGGTTACAAATTCGATTTAATTTCTCGGGGAATTACCATCGGTCGCCAGGCCCAACCTCTATTCCCGATCAAGTGGGAAGAAGGATTAGAAAAACCCTTAGATCAATGGCGTGAAGAACTGAATATCAAACCAGTTTTAGACGGGCCTTGGAGTTGGTACAGTTGCCCGGAATTACAAGCAGCGATCGCATAATTTACCCCGCAGATTTTTATGAGAGAATAGTTAGGGATAATTCTGCTTTGATCTATGGTCAAAAAAACCGCTAGAAAACCCTGCTATACTCAAATTCGCTGGCTCTGTCAAATAATTGTCGCTCTGATTGTCTTAATGCTGCCGGTGACTATTACTCTGCGACTGGTTTTAGCTTTTCTTTTCGCTTTGATAGTGGCAATTATGTGGCTAGCTTACAGAATTTCTTGCCTTGCCCCCTGGCAGCTAGAACTATTAAAATCTCCCAATCATCGGGGGGCATTTCTGGAATCCCTATTTTATACGATCGGCAGTTTCGGACTATTAATTTATCTGATCGCTTCCGAACACGCCATCGTTCATTTTGCCTGTGGTTTTTTGGGTATTATTAGTGCTTGGTTAGCCATACAATTGATCTACAGCCAAGAATATGCAGTACGCTACTATCATGATGGTAAAGGCCTAGTTTTTCCCGATTGCGATCGACCTAATTGGAGGGAATTTCTCTATCAAGGTTTTTGTATGGCGGCTTGTTATCAAACCTCCGATACAAGTATTAATAGTACGGCAATGCGGCGGCTGGTAGCAACCTACGGGATGCTTTCCTATTCTTTATCCGTCTTGATTATTGCTATTATTTTTGGGATGATTGGTAATTTACTCTAAGCAAAAAAGATATTTTATTAAGGAAGTTATGGTTCATCAGAAAATTAATCTCGATCGCCTAGGTCCAGAAGAGACACTAATTACCCCCACCTATGCTTCCCGCGCCCTGACTTCCGCCGTACCTAAATACGAGATTCCCGAGGGAGAAATGCCGCCGGCGGTGGCCTATAATTTAATCTGGGATGAACTCGCCCTTGATGGTAATTCTCGCCTGAATTTGGCTACTTTTGTCACCCTTGGATGGAACTGGAAGCCAAACAATTAATGGCGGAAACCTTCGATAAAAACATGATCGACAAGGATGAATACCCACAAACCGCCGAAATTGAATTGCGTTGTGTGAATATGATCGCTAGACTCTGGAATGCTCCCAAAGGCGCAGCGGCAACCAGTTGTTCTACC
The DNA here is from genome assembly GCF_027530565.1 of Microcystis sp. LE19-10.1B. Lineage (NCBI taxonomy): Bacteria > Bacillati > Cyanobacteriota > Cyanophyceae > Chroococcales > Microcystaceae > Microcystis > Microcystis sp. LE19-10.1B. The sequence continues at coordinate 7,444 of NZ_JAPZQM010000692.1, forward strand.
ATTGGTTCCAGTGAAGCGGCGATGTTGGGAGGCATGGCTTTAAAATGGCAGCGGCGCTATCGCCGACAAAAAGAGGGTAAACCCACCGATAAACCTAATTTAGTCATGGGCATTAATGTGCAGGTTTGTTGGGAAAAATTCTGTCGTTATTGGGAGGTAGAACCGCGTTTTGTGCCGATGGAAGGGAATCGTTTTCACCTCGAGGCGACGGAAGCAATTAAACTAATTGATGAGAATACGATCGGGGTAATTGCCATTATGGGTAGTACCTTTGATGGTAGTTACGAACCCGTCCAAGAAATTAATGATGTTCTAGAAAAATTGAACAGAGAAACCGGCTGGCAAGTTCCCCTGCACGTCGATGGTGCTAGTGGTGGTTTTATTGCCCCTTTTCTTGATCCCGATTTAGTCTGGGATTTTCGCCTCAAATGGGTTAAATCGATTAATGCTCCTGGACATAAATACGGTTTAGTCTATCCCGGTGTCGGTTGGATTATCTGGCGAGATCGGCAAGAATTGCCAGAAGAATTAATCTTTCATTGTAATTATTTAGGCGGTTATCTGCCTAATTTTGCTCTCAATTTTTCTCGTCCCGGCAATCAAGTAGTCGCTCAATATTATAATTTTTTACTCTTGGGCAAAGAGGGTTATCGACAAATTCATCAAGCCTGTCGAGATACGGCCTTGTATTTATCGGGGGAAATCGCTAAGATGGGGCCGTTTGAATTGATTACCGATGGCAGCACTATTCCAGTTTTTGCTTGGAAATTAAAGGAGACAATTAGCGATCAAACTAATTATAGTTTATTCGATTTAGCCGATAAATTGCGCGAGCGGGGTTGGTTAGTTCCTGCCTATACAATGCCCAAAAATCGCCAAGATTTAACTGTGCAGCGGGTGGTGATCAAGGAGGGATTTAGTCGCGATATGGCGGATCTGTTGTTGCGGGATATTCATTCAGCGATCGCATTTTTTCAATCTCAGTCTCATTATCAGTCAAAATTATCTGGTTCCCATTTCCATCACTAACAGATGTTGAGGAAAAACTCGCTTAAATTTCCTAAATATTGGCAACCCTTACAGAGTTTTGGTGTTGGCAATTTTTCCACTCCTGTCTCAACCTAGTATATCTGTACCTCATCGAGGACAGTAATGCCTAAATCTTACCCGAATACACCCAAAAAAATCTGACTTAATCCTATGAAATCTGTACCATTTTTCGATATTAATCAAATATCTTTAATGCCAAGTAAACCATCTAGAACTAGAAGATGGATGAAAAAAATTGGACATACTTTGGTAATATTTATCGTAGTTTTACTACTGACTCTCACCTCTCCTCTTTTGGGAATAGCTCAAAATCCGACACAACTGGAAAATAAAATTGACGGCTTTCCAGTTATGTTAGATGGAAAAACTCTCTTTTTTATCCGGCGTGGAGTTTCTTCATTTTCGGCGGAGGAGAGAGCTAACGCTATTACCCGGAGAATTGAAAGAATTGCTCAAAATGATTCTATTCCTGTTGAGAACCTGACAATTAAGCAGATTCCTGATGATAACTCACTTTATTTAAGTGTAGATCAAGAAGTAATTCTAACGGTGACGGAGCGAGATGCAAAAGCCTATCGTTCAACGCCGAAGGTTTTAGCTCAACAAGCTTTACAAAAAATTCAGGTTGCTATCGCTCAATATCGCCAAGATCGAAAACCCGAACAACTACTTAAGAACATCATTTATACGGTTATAGCCAGCTTTGCCTTCCTGATTATTAGCTTTGCAGTTATCAAAACTTCAGGGAAGCTATTTCCCTTTATTAGACGTTTGATTGAATCCTTGACGCCAGGCATTCAAATCGGGAATGTTGAGATCATATCTTCCTCTAATATAAGCTTTTTTTGGCTGCGAGTTCTTCGGATAATTCGCTTACTTGTTCTCTTTTTATTATTATTTAATTATGCTACATTTGTACTTCGTTTATTTCCCTGGACAAGAGTTTTTGGTGAGAGTATTTTAGGCTATTTTTATCAATCATTAGAACTGGTTTTATCCTCTATTGGCCAATATCTTCCCAATGCCTTTATTATTGCCATAATCATTTTTATCACTTACTACTTAATCGGGCTAATCAAGCCCTTTTTTACAGCAATAGAAAGAGGAAATCTGGTTATTCCTGGTTTTTATACTGATTGGGCTAAACCGACTTACAATATCCTATTAGTCATAATTATTGCCATAGCAGCAATAGTTGCTTTTCCCTATTTGCCCGGTTTTGATTCCCCTGCTTTCCGAGGTGTTTCTGTTTTTCTTGGTCTTCTTTTATCCCTTGGTTCTACTTCGGCAATCGCCAATGTTATTGGGGGAATTATTCTTATTTATACCCGTGCCTTTCGCATCGGAGATCACATTCAAGTAGGAGATGTAATTGGCGATCTAATTGAAAAAAACTTCCTAGTCATCCGCATTTGTACTCCCACTAATAAAATCATTACTATTCCTAACTCATCTTTATTAAGTAGTAATGTGATTAACTTTAGTATTTCCTCGCGGGAGTTAAACAGAAATCTAATTATTCAGACAACGATTACCCTGGGGTATGATCTGCCCTGGCGAAAAGCCCACAAAACCTTAATTGAAGCTGCTCTAGAAACTGAGCATATTCTCAAAGAACCCGCACCTTTTGTCCTGCAAACTAGCTTAGATAATTTTTACATCAGTTATCAATTAAACGCTTACACTAACCAACCCAATTTGATGGTAATAATTTATTCAGAACTCCATCAAAATATTCAAGACAAGTGTAATGAAGCTGGGATTGAGATTCTCTCTCCCAGTTACACCTCCCTACGAGATGGAAATACAACAACCATTCCCGAAAATTATTTACCTTCCGATTATGTCGCGCCTCCCTTTCGCGTTCAATCTTCAGACAATCAGGAAAACAACACATTATGACACCATACCCGTTTTTAGGCTCTCACTTTTGGCGGATTATTAATAGACCTCTTGTAAAAATCAAAAATTGTTGTTAGGAGTAAGTAGCCAGTAGTCAGTAGTCAGTAGTCAGGATAATTAAGAATGAATAATAATCAATTCCATGATCTCTTGACAGATTTTAGGCAATTTAATCCTTATTTTTGCCGTTTTTGAACCATCAAAAATTAATTGTGCAAGAGGTTTAGTTTTGCAAGGGAATAAAGTTGACAATATCTCTTATAGCGTTTCTGATTCACAAGAGGTACATTCCCGATCCTGAACAGCTTAATCAGCAAAGGTTTAAGTGTGCCGCACAGATGCGAGAACCGCTATATTTTATTTAGGAACTACCTCCTAAATAAAAGCCTAGCGAAAACATGATTAAGATGCCAATAATAAATACAATAGACCAGGAAAAAACCGCAAATAAAACAAAACAAGCTGGGAAAGAAATCAGAGTTCCACCAACGAAAAACATACCCACCAAAAGAAGGAGCGGTACTTTAATAGGATGGGTGATTAGTTGATAAAAATCACTAAGAAAACCCAATAAATTATTAAAAATTTTAGGTTTAAACCTTTGAGAAACTTTTTTCCTAAGATAATTTTCAGCATCAGAGTTTAGAGGATAAATCGCTTGAAAGGTTTGGGGTTTATAAATTTCTTCAATCTGATAGGCCCATGCGGTTAATTTGTTTTTATTTTTTCTTCTTTCTGCCAGTTGATTGATCATAATAACCGTACACTTTAGATCACGAGGAATCACTAAACAAGGATTTTTTTCTTGTAATAATGCTTGAAATTGCGGCAGTTTTAAAGCATCATTATGACGGGTATTAGAATCATCATACAAGTGGGTTTTTCTGGTATCTTTTTGATCAAAAGGGTCGAAAGTTGGCTTGTTATTAGTATTAAACCATGCCAATAAATTCGTTAATTTTCCTGATCCTTGCGCTATAAAATAACGATATAATAATACTTCTTCTCTGTTGCGATCTTTCCCTTTACTAATAACAGCAATGATTGACCAAGCCTCTTTTTTATTTTTAACTTCTCGACCGATTATAACAAATTTTTCTTTTTCAGGCACGTTTTGAGGAAAGCAAGGAATTTTTAATAATTCCTCATCAATGGCTTGATAAACCACATCGGGAATCGGCTCTAAGGTACAATTCATAAAGTCTTCTTCGGTGTAATCTTCCACCCACCACAAAACTTGTGTACCAACTTGTGAAGATTGTACTTTAACTCCTGTACTAAATTCGTGAATCTCAATAGTACTCATGATTTTTTGTCAAAAGTAAGGATTATTGCTTAGTATTTATGTACCGTTAATAGCGATCACCTCACCCTAAAATGGGTCTCTATCTATTCTTTTATCGTAGGATAGGGGGGAAGTTATGCAGGGGAGCGGTTAAATAATACAATTTTATTATAGTTGAGATAAAATTTAGGCGAAGCTGGATCAGCGATCGCATTTAACTTCGATAAATGGGATAGACTAAAGAAAGTTAATGAGGATCAAGTCATGACACAAAATGAGTTAATGTTAGAACGATACTTTACTATCTTAAAAACTAGGTTAAACTGTATAGGGAACTTCAACAAAGGGATGTTCAGTTAAGTCGAAATCTTTAGTATTGTGAGTGACTAATTTAAGGTTATAATGAAGGGCGATTGCTGCTTGAATTGCGTCGGGTAATTTCCATTGTATGATCTTTTGATGGGGGAGTTTGTTCAACTTTTTTCTGATTTGTTCACGACGAAGTTGGATAACTAAATCGATGATAGTTTGATCTAATTCTATTAGGTGAAAGTAGGATAAAACTTGTTGAGCTTGATGAAAGGTGGTTTCATCCTCAAATCCAATCAAGACTTCTGCTTTAGTAATGATAGAAATACAAGCATCGTTTTTATGTTTTTTAAGATAGCTGGTTGCTGCTGAAACTCCATTAAAATGGTCAATCAGAATACAAGAATCTATCAGTTTTTTCATGACCATTCCTCTCGAATTTTCTGTTGATATTCTAACCCATCTCCTTTTGTCCATATTCCTTGAGTATTTTCTAAAACCGTTTCAAAATCGGAAGAAGATTCAGCTATATCTTGTTCAACAACCTCAATATTAATATTCAGCTTTGTTCCTTCTTTGAAGGGTAAATTAGAGAGAAGGATTTGCTGAGAGTTATCAAGGGTTATCTGAGTTTGATAGGAAGTCATAAGATTAAGCTATTTGAAGATAGTTAAAATCATTATAGCAGAAGTCAGAATTATGAGGTTGGAAGTCGGAAGTAAAAGCTATACAGAACTAGCTTTTCAACTAATTGACTGTACCTCATGAGATTGGGAAATGTTATATATAACTTTGATGGTTCTTTTTGCTGAATACCGAATTTGAATTGATTTTCTCCCGTCTAATTGATAATAAGATTAAGTGCAGATAGACTTTGATTTTCCTCAATCAAACGCTAATTTATAGGACGCACAACACTTGCGTCCCTACAGTATATCTAGTTTTTCATAAGAGGATAGCACAACACCCACTTAGGGACCTAGACCATCTATTTCAGGTCGAGATTATGGGGGATTAGATGGTATCGAAGATACCAGTGAATTGAGTTTTTTATATGTATCACCACCTTCTGACATCAGACCATCATAAGTGTTCCATTCATGAAACTGTTGTTTCTGAAAAGCTTTAATTTTTTCTTTTAACTGTTGGGAGTTCTCCTGTTTGATTATATCCTCATTAAGGAGTATCTTTTGGAAAATCTAAGATTTCAACAATAAGCCCTTTTCTTTTTCCTTTTTCTGAATCATCATGAGCGTTATCTTCAACTATAGCGTTTAAGGATTTGACATTAGTTTGCCAATTCGTATCTACAGTGGGTGATGGGGATACAGAGGGGGATGGAGATACAGAAGATGATAGAGAAGGTGATGGAGAGGGAGAGGAAGGAGTTGATAGCCCTAGACTTACTTTAATATCCTTGATTATAGCCTCTCTAGTCTGACTATCTGATTTTATTCCTACAATACCTGTTGGTTTTATTTTTTTTCCTGTTTGATAATCTTCAATTAACTGTTTCCAGTTTATTTCTTTTTGCTTAGATAAGCTTTTTTGTAACTTAAAAAGTTTAATAATTGCCTTTTTACTTTTTGTTTTATCAATCTTTTGATCCTGAGCCAGATCATTAACTATTTTGTCCAACCCATCTGGTAGAGTTAATTCAGTCATTAATTGTAGTTCCTGATTTACAGATTCTATTTGCTGCTTTAAAGCGAAGATAAAAACCACTGAAGCAATCGTATCCCGTGAATTAATGGGAGTTGGTGACATAATTCTTGCGCCCAATTTTTCCTGTCCTAATGTTTTAATATAAGTCCCATTAGTCGAACTATCTTTAATCATCCAAACCCCATTTTCATAGGTAATCTCAGCATGATGTTGGGACACTTTATCACTATTAGCACATGAATCTAAATCAATTTCTACTGGATTCCCCGGTGTAAAAATACCAATCACTGCGCTATTATAAATTTTAAATTCGGCAGTGGGTGCATTAAACAGAGGAATTAAACGCGCAGTGGCCATTGCACCTATGGGAGAAGGAGATGTCATCTGCATCGGTGCTGTCATTACTTGAGGGGTCGGTATTACTTGTGTAGGAGGAGTGAGAGGTTGAGGGGTCGGTATTACTTGTGTAGGAGGAGTGAGAGATGGAGGGGTCGGTATTCCCTGTGTAGGAGGAGTAAATGAGGAAGAAGGAGATGAAATCGGAGTGACGGGGAGAGTATTTCCTAATTCTGCACCACAGGTTTCGCAAAATTCAGCGTCTGGGGGGTTTCCTTCATAGCCACAGGTGGGACATTCGATAGACATGGTTGATTCTCCTTAAAAATGACGATATTTGACAGATTAACAAGGTTAGAAAAGAGTTCAAGACATTTGAAGATAAAGTCGGCATTACCTCAAAATAACGGCAAAAATGAACTTTAAAGCATTTCTTTCAAGTTTGTGCTTGAATCAGCCTAAGTTCCTGTGATATTACGAATAGTTTCATCTAGAGATGATTGTTCATCGGAAATTTTGGGTCTGAAACCCCGCCGTTCTAGGTTGGCTTTACGTTAGAATTAAAAGGCCAGTCTCGAAAACCAAGTGGACGGCGCAGCACCTTGAAAACTCGGCTTAGGGGGTTCCGACCAGAAAAGCTTG
>NZ_JAPZQM010000447.1:0-11764 GCF_027530565.1 Microcystis sp. LE19-10.1B
AAATCCTTATCTGGCAAGAGACTTAATTGATTAGTTCGCTCTAGATAAAAAACAATTGACAAAAATGGCTAAATGCCTTTCTATATAAGGGTTCCATCCCTTATAATCCCCGTCCATTGCATAACACAAACCGAAGAGCCATGATTATTAACCGTGACGCTGGCCAGATTATGACGTTCTTGACCGTTGGCTAATTTAACTTGATATTCGAGGATATAATAATCTTGACCGTCGATTTGATGGGATTCTGAGCGAATTAATTCTACTTCCTTATCGAGATTGGGGTTAAGACTGTTATTTTTCAGGAGACGATAGCCCACTTCCGAGGGAGTACCTAAATCTGTTAAGGTTTTATTGTCGGGGACGGGGTTAATAATAACGCTTAAATTTTCGCTAGTTTCGATCAGGTCATGAAAAACCACATCTACTCCTGCAACTTTTTTCACATCCACCTGCGTCCAACCCTTAGGATATAAAAATTGATAGCCTTGGCTGTCACTGGTGTATCCTTGCAGTCCAGCGATGGGAGTTGCACAACCGGTTAAGAGGAGGGTGGTAATTAGGAGGAAAGTCGCCAAAAGAGATTTAATCATGATATTTTGACCTGTGAGTAGGGCTGTTTAATTTTACCTTGAATTGTTTAGGTGAAGGGATTATGAAAATTAAGAAAAAATTGACAATTATTATGGCTATAGCGACTTTTTTACTGACTATCTCTCCCCTAGTCTCTCAAACTACCGCTAACCCCGTGAAGGCTGTAGAATTTTATAATCGGGGTGTGGATCGTTTAACCGCAGGGGATTACTCAGGGGCGATTGCGGATTTTACTCAAGCTCTACAATTAGAGCCGAAGGATGCCGATGCTTACTATAATCGCGGCTATGCGGAATTAGTTCTCGGCCAGTACGAGCGAGCGATCGCAGATTATACCCAGGCCTTGACAATCAACCCCAATTATGTTAATGCTCTCGGTAATCGTTGTTATGTGCATTATCTGACGAAAAAATACGAGGCAGCCGTGGAAGATTGCACAAAAGCGATCGCTTTAAACGGAAATTTTGCTGATTTCTTTATTTATCGCGGTAATGCTAAGGATGACTTGGGAAGACACCTAGAAGCGATCGAGGATTACACAAAAGCTTTGAGTTTACAGGGAACTAGAGGACAGGATCGCATTTTCTATAATCGCGCCTTGGCCTATAACCGAGCCGGACAGCAGGAAATGGCTTTAAGGGACTACAATGAGAGTCTGAAAATCAATGCTAATTTTGCCGAAGCGTACCACAATCGGGGTTTAACCCATTATAAATTGGGAAACAGGGAAAAAGCGATCGCTGATTTAGAGGCAGCAGCCCGTCTAGCGTTATCCCAGGGTAAACAGGGGACTGCGGCTAAGTCTCAGTCAGCAGTGGCATTAATTCAGGGTCAAAAGCCCTAAAATAGGGAGTAGTTGTGATTTTAGCTCTAAATAGGAGTGAAAGGGGCTAAATCGCAACTACGAGGGACTAAATTTTAGCCAGCTTGAGATGCGTAAAAAGCGACGGCTAACAGTCCACCCACAAGTGTGATCGCAGCAACGCCCCAGACAAGATAATTACGTTGTTGCGATTTAGTCGGGGGAGCCGCTTGATAAACTTTCGGTTCGGCGGCGAAATTATTTAAGCGTCCACCTTCTTCATTTGTATAAGGCATAATCAAAACCTCAAATATGACAATTTTTCAGGAAAAAAATCCTCTTATTACAATACTACAACATATTAGTAACCGAGTCGGGGATGTGGGAAATTCTCACGGGGATAACAATTCTTAGTCTGGGGGTAACTGCCGGACTCTGCTACTTTTATTGGCGATCGCAGTTTCAATCCTTGAAACTGCGAAAACAACTTAAAAAAGGCTAATCATACCAAATCCGTTTTTAATACTATGATTAACTCCCAAGTTATGGATTGTTTTTCCCTGCTCCCTGATCCAGCGTTCCCCACTCTCCTATACCTTTTAAACAGAATTTAGTATTAGGTGTTGGGATAGGGGGAGGTGGTTGCGTTAATATTAGTTACTGTATCTAATAACGCCGGAAAAAAACTATAGATGAATTCTCCCTATGCAGATGTCTCTCCTAGTAATTGGTTATCTATCACCCAACGACTTGTGGAAAGACATCCCCTATCTACCGATGCAATTGTTGATGTTGTTTTAACATCTTGGCAATCAATTTTTAATTCTCAGTTAGGTACAAAAGGTTTTAGAATTGGTAGGGATATCTTCCCTAAACCTCAAATTATGGGTTTTCTACTTCATGAATTAATTCCTTTAGAACTAAAAGCAAAATATCCCGATTTCTGGAGAGGAGATATCAGTATATCTGATAAAGATATTGTCTATATACCTGATGACTTTTTTTCAATTGAAGTCAAAACCTCCTCTGATCCTAGACATATATATGGCAATAGAAGCTATGCTCAAAATTCTAATAACAGCAAAAAAGGTAAGTCTGGATACTATTTAGCAGTTAACTTTGAGAAGTTTTCTAATACTACTAATCCTCAGATTAAACTAATTCGTTTCGGTTGGATTGATTCTGGGGATTGGATTGGGCAAAAGGCAGCTACAGGTCAACAATCGCGTCTTTCCTCTGACGTAGAAAATTATAAATTGCTCCAATTGTATCGAAAAATCTAGAATAACGAGCCTTGAATATAAGTATTGCTTCTTTCTTTTTTAAATCTTTTAAATCTCTCGGCAGCTATCTCGCAATAGTCTGGTCGAATTTCAAAACCCACAAAAATTCTTCCTAATCCCAAGGCCGCTATTCCCGTGGAACAAGAACCAGCAAAGGGATCAAGAATTATTTCTACCGGATTAGATGAAGCTTGTATAATTCTCTCGACAATTGCTAAAGGAAATTGTGCGGGATGTCCGGTTCTTTCCTTAGAACTGCGCTTTTCTCCTGTAGTGACTTTAGGAACTTCCCACACATCAGAAGGATTTTTGCCGAGGGGATTACAACGATATTTACCATTCTTCTTTTGATTGGGATACTTAACGTTAGGGTCACGAATATTATCTAAGTTAAAAGTATATTCTTGGCAATTTTTGAGATAAAAAAGCCATTTTTCATTGCGAGGACTAAGACGATTTTTTGTAGAAACACCTGCCCCATATTTCCAGACAATTTCTTGTAAAAGATAAAAGGGAGACTTATCCCAAATAAGATAGGGAATCGGAACACATAATCCCTTTTCTGGTACTTCTAAATAACCAACATTTAGCCACAAAGCACCGTTATCTTGAGTAATCTGATAAATTTGCCGCAGCCAATTAGCACACCAATCAACATAGTCATTGATTGAAAGAACTCGTTCATATTCTTTGCCAATATTATAAGGTGGTGATGTAACAGTGAGGTCAATTTTTATGTCACTATGAGATAGTTTATACAAAAAGTCTGTGGCATCTCCTTGATAAAGAATAAAGCCGTTGTCCGAGTAAAAAGGTTGACCAAGATGACTAACCAGAATTTCTTTAAGAGAATTAAATTTGTTGGCTCTATCTTTTTCTAACTCTGGAGAAAATGGCTGTAGTAAGGAGGAAGGAGCAATCTGAGTTGATTGATGATCAACAATTCCCTCTGCTAGATAAGAGTTTTGTTCCTTGCTGGCAATTGGACGAGACTCATCTTCCCTAGACGATAGTTTTTTTTGTTTCCCCTGGGACTCTACAACCATAATTTCAAAGGACAGGTAAGTATTTTGATAGTTTCAATTATGCCCTTATTTTACCAAAATATCACTGGAGTTGTGCTTAATTTAATAACTTTTGTAATCATTCTCCTTCCCTTACCCTGGATGGGGAGGTAGAACCCCACCAAGAGTTAAAGATTGACTGATAAAGCAGCGAGTTTTCCTTGAAAAATCTCAACTGAGTAGATTGATAATTAGGGGATGCACCCGAAAATTATCCCTAAAATGGTGGTAAATAACCCATGGCATTTTTGACTCGATCGAGAGTTTGATTGGCCACCGCTTCTGCTTTGAGACGACCTTGCCGCAAAACTGTGCCTAAATAATCTTTATCATCTCTAATTTCGGTGTATTTTTCCTGAATAGGTTGCAGAGATTCTATGGTGACTTCTGTTAACATCGGTTTAAATTGTCCCCAACCTAACTCGGCACATTCTCCCGCAACCACGTCTTGACTTTTTCCCGATAAAATGCTATAGAGAGTTAATAAATTATGGCATTCGGGACGTTCTGGATCATCGAAAGTTAAACCCTTCACTAGATCGGTTTTACAGCGTTTAATTTTCTTGGCAATGACATCGGGACTATCGAGAATATTAATCCGACTCATCTCGGAAGGATCGGATTTAGACATTTTATTCCGGCCATCGGTTAAACTCATCACCCGCGCTCCTTCCTTGCGGATCATCGGATCAGGCAGTTTTAAAATTGGTTGTTTCGGTTGCCCAAAAAGATGATTAATTCTAACAGCTATATCGCGGGTTAATTCTAAATGTTGTTTTTGATCTTCTCCCACGGGTACTTTATCGGCATCGTAGAGTAGGATATCGGCAGCCATCAGCACGGGATAATCGAGTAAACCCGTGCCAACATTTTCCCCCTGTTTAATCGCTTTTTCTTTAAATTGAATCATATCGGTTAACCAATTTAAAGGGGTGATACAATTCAATAACCAAGTTAATTCTGTATGAGCTTTAACGTGGGATTGGACAAAGATAGTCGCATATTCTAAATCAATTCCGCAGGCTAAATATAGAGCGGCAATTGCTAAAGTATCCTCCGCAAGAGTGGCGGGATTATGGGGAACGGTGATCGCGTGTAAATCGACCACACAAAAGAAATTATCGTAGTCTTTTTGTCCCTCCACCCAATTGCGGATCGCACCGAGATAATTGCCTAAATGTAAATTGCCGGTTGGTTGCACACCAGATAAGATTCTTTGTTTACCCATAACTCTTGCGATCGCTTTTTATCATGATTTTATTGTATCAGTTTTTGCCGCTAATTTCATCCTAAATCCAATTGGGAAAAATCATTCTCAGATAATAATCCCGCACTGACAGGGGAATGCCTAAATAAATTGGTAGCCAATGGATAAAAGCAAAAATTATCAAAATTATCAGCGAGCGCGAGCAATTTTTATAAATAGGACTGGAACTTTCTAGACCATCGGCTAAGAGCCAAGCTAGAGCAATCCAAGTGAAGCTATAGGCAGCCATATAATGATAGAGAAAGGTACAGCGACCAATTTTTAACCAGGGCAGCAGATTGGCAATATAGTTACAGATAAGATAGGCGGAAATTACTCGCTCTTTTCGGTTAAATAATCGACTAAAAACTACTAGAATTGCTCCGGTAGAAAACCACCATAAAAACGGATTTCCCATAGCGTGAACATCATAAATTTTATCACCTACTCTCTTAAAATAATAAGCCACAGGTCGCCCCATTACTAACCAACTATACCAGGGAGAACAATAGGGATGGACATCAGATTGATTGCCCTTTATTCTCTGATGAAATGACCAAATTTCTTGATGTACTTGCGAAAAATTATATTGATGGTTGACGAGAAGATGAGGTATCCACAGCAAACTATAGGTAACTAGGGGAAAGACAATTAAGGCGATAAAAATGTACTCTAATCTCAGGTTAGTTACCTTTGTCCAAAGATGATCTTTTGACTGCTCTTGATTAAATAATTTTATTAACCAAGCAATACCGATAAAAATAAATATTCCCAGTAAAAATCCTAAGCCATTCCATTTGATATTTGCCGCTAAACCGAAACAAACTCCCGATAATAATAGCCAATTGAGGTTTGAATTTTTCTGGAGTGCTAATAAAAAAAATAATTGTCCAGACAAACCGAATAAAATTAAGTAAATATTATTGAGAGCATAGCGGGATTCCACCAGAAATAATCCGTCTAAACTAGCGAGAAAAGTTGTGATTAAAAATACAGTTTTTCTCTGGGTTAATTGATAAGCAATTCCCCCAATAATTAGGGGAATAAAAGAACCAGTGAAAGCATTTAACCAGCGATAACTAAAAGTTGAGCGCAGGGAACCTGTTAAATTATTAATGGTTTCAGGATCGGCAGGAAAATGGGAGCCAATCCAGATACTAATAGCAATTAAATATTGACTTAATGGTGGGTGAGACTGGAAAAATTCTTTACCGATTAGATATTCATTGCCGTATTTAGCATAATAAACTTCATCGAAAACAAGAGTATTAAACTGACTGAGATTCCAGAATCTTATTCCTAGAGAAAATACAAATATCCCTAGGATAGATAGGTTAAATTTTACTTGAGAACTCATGGAAAGATAATAGTTATGATAACTGGGAATTTTCTGTTAAACGCAAGCGAAATTCTTTGACAGCAAGACGGGGATTAGGATGGTTGACGTATTCGGCTAATAATTCTAAATTTAAATCCGGTAATAAAGCACTTTTAGGGATTAAAATATATTCGCCATTCTCTTGTAAAGAATAGATTTTTAACTGATTATCTTGCCAAAACCAAACCTCTTGAGTTCCCAATCTTTGATAAACTTCTAAAACTTTCAGGCTGCCACTGGTTAAGATTATTTCTATCGCCAAATCAGGAAACTCTTTTTCTATAAATAAACAAAAACATTCATCTGGTTCTTTTCCCGCTTCTTTTTCCTGTTTTCGCAAAGTGGTGGAACCTAATCCCCAGAAATCAATTTCAGCATATTCTAAATAAACTTCTACCAATCTACCGATATTTTTTTTGCTAACTTCGTGACGACGACTAGGAGCCATAATTTCTACCATTCCATCTAAGTAAGTAATGCGATAACTGGAACTATCTTCTAAATGTTTTAAGAGGGTTTCGTACTGTTGCCAATTAACCCCAGAAATAAACATTCTTTGTTCAGGATCATTAGCTTTTAACTCGAAATCTTCTAATCCTTGTAACCGAATCGTAGTCATCATAAAATTAATTACCTCGTCTATTTTACTTAATTACTCAGGAAGACTTATTTTGATTTCTTCTGGTCTGAATTTTAGCGCGTAAAATCCTAACTTTATAGGGATCAGCATCTTTTCGCCACAGAATCTGATAGCCTTTGATTGTAGCACAATGCTCCTCTAAACATTTTTGCCAACCCTGTAAACGTTCGATCGCTTTTCTATCTTCTAACAATCCCCAATCCTTTTCTAATTGAGTTAAGCGAAGCAATTTATCATAGTTGGGATAATCAGCCGTTACTAAAAGCTCTTTTTCGTGTAAAATTGGCGGATTAGGACTATCCCGATAATCACGAAAACTAAAATCAGCCGAACCTAAATATACATCCATGCTAGTAGCTAAAATCGGATGAATTTCTGTATCAAAATTGGGGTAATAGAGATAGGAAATTTTGGGTTGACGAAAAGATAAACGAACAACGTTAGCATTTTCTAACCGTCCGATAGTTTGACTAGCACAACCTTCATATAAGCGTAATAACATCGGTAATTTTTCCAAAACGCTAATATGAATAGTTAGGGAATAACGGGAAAGTTTGCCTAAGGAACTATTTTCACAAGTACGAGCGATCGCTACCAAATTTCCTGCACTTATTAACACTTCTTCCGCTAAAGCGCAAGCATTGCGATAACTGCCAAATAAAGCTTTAAAATCGGCACGGGTAGCGGGGGATAATTCCCGTACTTTCGGACAGTGGCTAAATTGACTTAAAGCTAAATAAAGTAAAAGATCGGCGCGTCTTTTATCAGCAATTATCTCCCATTCTTCCGCTTCTGTTACTTGTAAAATAACTTGAAAAGCTCGTCTAAAAGTGCCAAATTCTGCCTTAATTTCTTCCTCTTGTAATAATTCTCCCGCGACGGGTAAACGTCCCTGCTGGGTGTAAAATTCCATCAGGGGAGTCAATAAATCTTCGTAATCTTCAAAGCATTTGAGATGGGTTTTAATTTTAGGAGTGGCAGTGCGGGAACGACATCTCGATAAACGAAAAATTTCGGCTTTTTCTTCCTCTCGAAAAACCAGATAAATTCCCAAAGTTATTGGAATAGAATCAACCCCCAAAGTGCTATCAATATACTGTTTTAGTTCTTCCTGTTGATAGTATTTTTGAAAAGTATTGCGACGGGTTATAATTCCATCTTCATAGGCCATTAAACCCCGTTCGCTATCATCAATTAGGATCTGTGCCGAAACAATTAAAACTTGACGGGTTAATTGCCAAGCTTTTAATAAAGCTTCCTGCCGTTCTTCGGCGGATTCAATAACGTTAATTACATAGCCTAAATTAACAATATCAGATTCAATTAAAGGACTATCGGGACGATAATAAGGATCCCAACCTTCACTTTGATAACCCTGTTCGGCTATGCGTTCTATATCACCTCCATAACCACAACCGTAATCAAAAAAAGTGGTTTCAGGAAGAAATAATCCCGCCGCTAATGCTAATCTTACCGGACGAGAAAGGGTTTTGCGAACAAGAGCAGCTTTGTGGCGATCAATTATTATTGATTTTTCCCTTTGTCCCTCTAGATTACAAACTAAATAATCTCCTGCAAAATCAAGGTGATGCTTTCTTAAAAGCCGTTGCCATTCCTGTTTAGTACCGATGGGATGAGAACTGTTTAAAAGTCCTAAAGCACTCTCGATTTTTGTGAGATGCTCGAATTCTTGATAAAGGGGATAGTCCCTAGTAACAAAAGTTTCTTTTCGGTGTAAAATGGGCGGATTATCGGCATTTTGATAATTCCATTCACTCAAGATTAATGTCCCCATATCTACCACTAAACTTTTAGTTAAAGCTGGGTGAGGTTCCCGATCAAAATCGGGATAAAAAAGATAGGATATTTTCGGTTTATCGGTGCTAAATTTAATTATTGTTGCCTCGGATAAATGCTGATTAATTCTTGCTTTTTGTTCGTAATTCTGGAGGATAGGATCCAGTTGATGTAATGCTTCTCGATGAACATAAAGCGCCCCCGGTAATAGTTTACCGATGGGACTAACTTGACACAGTTGCACGATTACGGCGAAATTCTCAGCCATGGCAATTAATCTGTCTAATCACAAATTCTAGAGACAGAAAAAACTAAATAAATCTAGTTAAATGAACCCGATAGCGCTCTTTTTTGGTCACAGTAACCTCTCCCACTTCTAGACGACCTTTTCCCCGAAAAGAAATCAAATCACCGGTTTTAACATTATAACTAGATTGACTGATATCTTTCCAGTTAACTCGCACATCCCCGGCGCTAATTGCCTCGGCCATTTTACTGCGAGAAATGCCAAAACCCGCCGATGCGATCGCATCTAAACGCAAGGAAGCTTCCACCGTATTAATTTCTTTTTTTTGCGGTGGTCTAACTTTTAATTCCGTCAAAGGAATCGGGCTAGTTTTCACGGGAACTGAACGCACTTGTAGTAAATTAGCACATAAAAAATCTGCCAATTCAGGCACTACAATCGCCTGCGCTCCTCGCTCACCTAAAACGATTATATCGCCGACTTTTTCCCGGACGATACCCGTCCCCAACATCGCCCCTAAAAAATCCCGGTGGTTAGCGGTATCAAAAAGAAAATTACCGGCAATATCAAGGGCAGATAGGGGAATATCTGTTACTGTCCAAGGTAGATCAACTCTAGCAATACCGAGGCGCTGTCTTTCTGCTTGGGGATAACCGCCCCATTTTTGCATTGACACATCGGTTAAACGCTGAAAAACCCGTTCTACTTCCGCTAAAACCGCGGGAGAAAGAAAGTCTGTCACCGTCATTTCCCAAGTCTTGATCGCTTGTTCGGCTTTATCAATAACTTTCGCTATCTCCTCGCGATTCTCGACACCCTTTAGTAATTCTTCTCTTGGTGACATTGTTTTCTGGTAATTAATCAAAAATTCTTAGGAAAAAATCAAATGACCGATAACTTATTCCCGATAACCGTTCACTGTTCTAGGGCGTATCCTTGCAGATTTTCGGGGTTAAATTGACGGAGGATAAGAGTCGCTTGATTTTTCAAGTTTTCGGAACCCTGCACGATAATAATATATTTTCCGGCACCGAGACGATTGCGATAGGGAAGTGCATCGCCACTGCCGGACGATAAACCCACGCCACCACCGACAAAAATACTGCCCATCGCCCCCCCAATCGCCCCGGCAATGCCGCCCACGATATGATTGCCCGGTTCTCCGGCCCAATCAAAGGTATGCAATCCCGTAATCAGGTTAAAAAGGTAGCCACCGGCAAAACCGAAGGGAATTAGCCAAAAAGCCATGAGAGTAGCCCGTTTTTTGGCCTGTTGGAAGGGATCGATCAAACCGAACTCATCGGCACTTTTATAGCCGCGACCGAGAATGGTCACTTGAGATTGGGGAATTCCCGCTTTTTCGAGGGCAACGGCAGCTTCTTCTGCTTCTATGCGATCAGCTAACACGGCAATGAGATAATTCATATTCTCCAACTTTTCAGGCTATCTTCATTTCCTATTGTAAGGATTTTCGGGACTGAAAAGCCGCTCGCTCGAGAAAATATGCAAGGGGATGGCAAGAAATTACTTTATTTTGGTTATTTCTGGCAATAATTGACCCTAAAGATCAAGGGAGATGGTTATCATCTTTAAGGACATTTTTTGCGCCAAAAAGAACCCCCCCATTTTGGCTCAACCTAGAAGGACAGCCACAATCACTACTATAGACCAATTAAGTGGGTGGGTGGAATTAAATATAAGATGAACGTAGGTTGGGTTGAAGCATGAAACCCAACGCCTGCTCATGTTACGCTACCGCTAACCCATCCTACAAATAATTGTGCCTCCCTACTTAGACCTGTGCGAAAATTAAATTTGTGAGAAAAAAGAGCAAGACAACCCGTGCGATTGCCCTGTCAATCGTAGCTGATCAGGTCGCCCTTGTTCTTCGTCAGTGAAACCCCAGCAGTTTTTGGGTAGTCGGCAAGAACCCTCCTGCAGCCACTCCAACCACCGACTTTAGTTGTGGGTTCTGGAATGGTTTCCCCGCGTTCTTGCAAAACTTCAAGGTAAAGTTCAATCGCTTCTTTAATATTTTCCTGAACCTCTTCAAAGGTATTGTAAAGTTTCAATACAAATATAGTCAGATATAGTCAACCATGGTAATATGTACAGACAAAACTATCAGACTAGGCAAAAAGACAACCCTTCAAAACCCGACGCTGAGTTAAAAGACAACGGATGTTAGTAGCAGAAAGACACATTATCAAGAAAGGACATCGATTTTGGGCTGAGATAGATAATTTATCTTGGCAGTCTAAAAATCTCTACAACTCAGCCAATTATTTAATCCGACAAAACTTCATTTATGGCCATGGCTATTTGACCTATAATCAGATGGCCTCTCTCATGAAAGAGACAGAACAGTATCAAGCTTTACCCGCTAAAGTTTCCCAACAAGTTTTAAGAGGATTAGACCGGAACTGGACATCATTTTTTGCCGCTTCATCGGAGTTTAAAAGTCACCCCGATAAATTTCTGGGAAAACCCAAAATCCCTGGCTATAAGGAGCCAAAAAAAGGACGAAATCTCTTAGTTTACACGATTCAAGCTATAAGCAAAGTAGGTCTTAGGCAAGGGTTAGTCAAACTATCAGGGACTTCAATTGCCTTGCCGACGAGAGTGGTGGAGCGCATAGCAGAAGTCAGAATAGTTCCTAAATGTGATTGTTATGTAATCGAGGTAATTTATGAGAAAACTGAACAGTTCTTAG
>NZ_JAPZQM010000263.1:0-1678 GCF_027530565.1 Microcystis sp. LE19-10.1B
TTCAACAATTTTACATTTTTGATAGCGGGCATTATCTAAGACTAGAGTGATGGGAATAGTTATTCCTAAAGCAGCTATTTTTGACCGGAGTTCACAGACTTGAGTTGCTGTAATATAAGTGTCATTCGTAACCAGAATAACTTCATGAGTTATTGCATTTAATGCTCCTAAAACATTGAAGCGTTTACGCCCGCTCGGTGACTTAACAAAAAGTCTCTCAAAACACCAAACAAAACCGAGAAATGCTCCCATGACGAAGTGAGCGGCATCAACAAAAAAAACAGCCCTTTTTCCTTCTTTAGCCTCATTTAGTCTGGGTTCTAGCTTTTTTTCTTTGTAGTCCTCTTGTTCATCTGGGTCAGCTTTAGAAGGAAGAGAACCTACTTTTAAACATTTCATTCCCATTGATTTTAAAAATTTTCTCACTTGGGTAGGACTTCGTTTTATTCCCGTCAATTCTTCTCTCCTATATACAGCTTCATTGATTGTGGCTGGTGAATTTTTCTCGAAGTATTTTTTGAGGGTTTCTTTTTGAGACTCTAATTCACTTTTAGGGCGATAGAAGTTGATTTTTTTAATTTTTCTATTCCGCCTTCTTGATAATCTCGAAGATAGGTTAATAAGGTATTTGGCGAGATTCCTGCTAACTGACAAATTTTTTGGTGCGGTATCTTTTGGCTCTTTAACCAGAGAACTTCCATCTTCAGTTGAACCCGGGGATGGGGATGATGAAATCTTTCATAATACAGTGAGTTCTTTTCTTCTTCCGTGAATTCTAGGTTAATCATGTTTTTAATGAGTGCCTTGCTTCTAATTATGACTCTTAAACTATATTATTGTCCTTGAGTAAAAAATGCAAGTTGTAGCCGTGCAAAGTATAGCTCAAACTTTCAGCACTATTGCAGGCCAACAATACCTTGTCTCCTTTGCCTTGGCTGGCAATACTTATAGTGGAACTCCCATCAGACAACTAGGAGTTTCAGCCGCAGGCCAGTCCGAAGTTTTTTCCTTTGATACTACAGGGTTTAGTGATGATAATATGGGCTGGGTAAATAAGACCTGGGTATTTACGGCAACTGCATCCACAACGACCTTGGAATTTTATAGTTTATCTATTGAGCCAGAAAATGCTGCTTTTGGCCTCGCACTAGATAACGTTTCCGTCATTTCTTTACTACCATCTATCACCTTAGCGGTAGCCCCAGCAAGCGTGACTGAAGACGGGACAGCTAATCTCATTTACACTTTCACTCGTACAGGTTCCACCACCAATCTTTTAACAGTTAACTACAGTATCAGTGGGACAGCAACCAATGGAATCGATTACACTTCTCTTCCCACCAGCGTCACCTTTGCTGCTGGTTCATCCACTGCTACCGTAACAGTTGACCCCACTGCTGACACAATAGTAGAAAGTAACGAAACTGTTATTTTAACCCTTGCTTCTGGGACAGGTTATACCGTAGGTACTCCCAACGCAGCCACGGGAACAATTACCAATGACGATACCAGTGTCACCTCGCAACTCTCCATCAACGACATCACCGTAGTGGAAGGTAAAGATAATAATGCCATCCTCACCGTCACAGTTGATAATCCCAATCCGCAACCAATTACCTTCAACTATACCACTGCACCCATTAACGCTACCGCCAATGTAGATTACACTAGCAAAACC
>NZ_JAPZQM010000563.1:0-14998 GCF_027530565.1 Microcystis sp. LE19-10.1B
GAACCCTTATATAGAAAGGCATTTAGCGATTTTTGTCAATTGTTTTTTATCTAGAGCGAACTAATCAATTAAGTCTTTTGCCAGATAAGGATTTAGTCGATTTATGCCCCCTATCGAACCATAACAAGTAACGAAGAGCCAAAACTGTTAGGGTTTCTGGGCGATCGCCTGGGAGGTAAACCGATAGAATTGTCGGTAGAGGCCAATGGTCGCAAGTTGACGGTTAAGGCTCACAGTCGAGAAGAATTGGAAATGGCTATTAAAGCGGCTCAAGACTTTATCTCAGGTTAAAGAAGGTATTATGGCAAAATTTGCTTTGTTAATTGGTGTGAGCGAGTATTCCGAAGGATTGCGCCCAATTTCTAGTGCCATTCTAGACGTTGAAGCAATGCGCCGAGTATTAGAGCATCCGGACATGGGAGCCTTTGATCAGGTTACAGTGTTGTCTAACCCAGACCAAAGGAGTATGGAAAGAGCAGTCGAGGATTTATTTACTAATCGCCAGAGAGACGACTTAGTTCTTTTATATTTTTCTGGACATGGTCTTAAAGATCAAACGGCTGAATTTTACCTAAGTGCAAGAGACACTGAGCGTGATCAGAATGGAGAGCTTCGTATCTCAACAATTTTAGCCGCAAGTAAACTTAATAAGTATATGAACAATAGTCGTTCCCAAAGGCAGATGATTATTCTCGACTGCTGTTTTAGCGGAGCATTAGTTCAGGGAATGCTAAACAAAGGGGAACTTAACATTCAAGACATTCAAGAGGAATTAGGAGGTAGAGGAAGGGCGATTTTAACCTCTTCTAGTCCGATTGAATATTCTTTTGAGTCGGAAGATAAAGATTTGTCCATCTATACAAAATATCTAGTTGAAGGAATTGAAACTGGTGCAGCAGATAAGGATGGTGATCAATTAATTTCTGTTAATGAATTGCATGAGTATGCCAGCGAACGAGTAAAGGAAGCTGCCCCGGCAATGACTCCCAGATTTTATCTTTCTCTTGAAGGAGAGGATACTATTTATTTAGCCAAATCTCCTCTTGCTGCCACTAATCCTATATTTATTTATCGTGAGAAGGTTAGAGAAATTCTAGATGAATGGAGCAAGGAAAATATATGTAAAGAAAATTTTAATCGTGTAGAAAGAAACTGCCTAAATGAACTAAGAAACGAATTAGATTTATCATTACAGGAGGCAGATATTATTGAACAAGAGAATCTTGCGCCATTCAGAAAAAGATTACAAAATCTAACAGAGTACAAAGCAACTTTTAGAGAATTATTAGCTGATTCTATTTCAATAACAGAAGGAAACAGAAGGAGACTAAAAGAGTTACAAAGCCGTTACGGGCTGAGGGATGAGGATATTCAGGTGATTGAAGAAGAAGTGCAAAATGAGGTTTATCCCATTATTCCGACGATTCCACCAATCACTTCTTCTTCTGCAAAAATCGCCCAAATTTTGCATTTTATAAAAACTTTAAAGCCCCAAAATTTCAAATTAAATCTGCCAGTTAGCATAGGAATACCATTAATAGCAGTTGTAAGTTTAATTGCCATTAATCGCCATAATATTATTACTCCATTAATTCCATCTGATTGTCCAAAACAAACGGGCGACTTTATTAGTGAAGGAGAAGAAGTTCTTAATTACTCTCAATCGTTTAACAAGAAGAAAGGTACAGAATATTTTGCACAGTGTGATTATCAAAAAGCTCTGTTAAGATTTAAGGACGCATGGCAACAGGATAGGCTAGATGCAGAAACATTAATTTACTTAAATAATGCTTTACTAGAAGCCAATAAAATGCAATATTACACGATTGCTGTTGCTGTTAGTATTCCCAAAAATCAAAGTGACTTTAATGATGATGATGGTGATAGTCGAGCAAAAGAAATGTTACGAGGAGTAGCGCAATTACAAACAAAAATTAATCTGGGACTTTTAAATGACAATGATCCATTCCTCAAGTATTTTCCAGATCAAGATTTTATCAATAAAAAAGCGATTAATGGTAAGGGATTAAAAGTTGTCATTACTAATGATGAAAATGACGAATTACTAGCCAAAAAGACAGCATCATCTCTTTCCCAGCGTCCTGAAATTTTAGGGGTTGTTGGTCACTATCCCAGTGAAATGACTCTAGCAACGGTGGATATTTATAATCAAAATAATTTAGTTTTGATTTCTCCCGGATCAACGACTAGCGAGCTTACTAAATACCCCAGAAAAAATTTCCTGCGAACTGTTTTTTCCAGCGATCAACAATCTCCTGCCATTGCAAAATTTTTGCAAGAAAAGTCTATTAAAAAAGTGGTGGGCTTTTATAGTGAAGGAAGTCCATTTAGTGAATCTTTTTTTAATAGTTTTAAAACTATTTTTACACGCCCTCCATTCTCTGGAACTGTAGTAAAATTAGATGAATTTGATCTCGGAAATAATTTTAAGGCAGAAGAAGCCATCCAAGAGTTACGAAAAAGACAAGGAAAAATAACAGAAGAAATAGGGCTTGTACTATTCCCAAAAGCAATTGGCGATGCTCAAGGCGATGCAATTAGACTTATAAAACTTAATAATAGTCAAAATTGGGTTATCGGATCATGGGGGCTTCGTAGTTCTCGTACCTTAGAACAAATTGACAACCTACAACCTTTTCAAAAGTTTGTTATTGCGGTTCCTTGGGATTCTTTAACCAGTCCTAACCAGGATTTTCTTAAGGATGCCAAAATTTTATGGACTACAACTTCTGTTAATGCAATAACGGCCCTATCCTATGATGCAACTCTTGCTCTAACAAAAGCTCTAGAAAAGGCAAATACTCCCACACGAATTAATATCCTTGAACAATTAAAGTCTCTTGATTTTCTTGTCACTAAAGGTGCAACTGGGACAATTCAATTCGATGAAAATGGCGATCGCAAGAAACTTAATGAAAATGACGATCCCCAAAATCCCTCCGTAGAATTTGTTCACATTGTGGAGTGTCGGACACTAAGTTCAGATTTTGCTTTTGTCCCAATCAAGTATCCTACTGCTAAAGATGCTGGTTTATCCTGTTTAAACTCACCCAAAAAACCTAGTCCCTAGCTAATCAGGGTTGGTTGAAAAAGTCTGAAATGCCGCTAGGAAAAAGGTTTCGACTCAATCAAGCGATCGCCGCTTTTGTAGGTTGGGTTGAGGAACGAAACCCAACACAGAATTAGATAACCAACTAAAATAATCTATACTAAGCCAATAAAGCCTGTTTTATTAGCTTTCCTGCCTCCTATCGACAGTAGGCTAAAACTAATAAGTGGGTGGGTGGAATTAAATATAAGATGAACGTAGCGATTGTCTTAAAAGTCAAGGGGAATAAAGAAAATCTTTTGTACCCCAAATAGGCAAGACAAAGTAACGGCACCAGTCATCCGTTTTGTCAGCGATGAAATTGTTCGGAAAACTGGACTAAGCGGGTGCTTGCCAGCATTTATTATCACGAATCATGGCATTGAGGATAACCAGCAATTTCCTCATACAGGCAACTAAGGCCACCTTTTTCAACTTGCCATTGGTCAACAACCGTTCGTAGAACTTCCGAATCACCGGGTTATGACGAATGGCTACCAATGTGGCCATGTACAAGCCACAGCGAACCGAGGTGCGTCCCCCCGAAATCATGCGTTTACCCTTGTGCTGGCCACTATCGTGGTTGATAGGAGCGACCCCGACCAGCCGGGCAATCTGTTTTTCGCCAGAGTGTTCCCATCTCGGGTAATTCCGCCAAACATAGGGCAGATGAAACTTTGCCGATCCCTTTAACGGATTGTAAGATTTCATTTTTGCGTTGCCAATCGGCTTGCTGTTGGGCGAGGGACTGAATCTGCTCGTTGAGGCTTTCAATACGCTGTTGGATTTCCTCAATATGGGCTTTGATATCTAGTTGCACCGTCTCAGACGCACGACTGAGGCGGTTTTTCTCCGCCACCTGCATCTCCACCAACTGCTGTCGTCGTCGTACTAGGTCGCTCAATTGTTGGGCTTGGGGGGCAACCACGGGTTGGGGTTGGGGTTGCACGGCTCGTGCGAATTGAGCGATTACCTGTGCGTCCAATTTGTCCGTTTTTGCTTTCCCCAATGCCGTCGCAAACCCTTTGACCTTGCGGGGGTTGGCGATCGCTACCGGTATTGTGGCGGCTTGTAAGCCCGATACGAGTGCGCGCTCTAATCCACCCGTCGATTCCACCACCACCAAACTCGGTGAGAGAGGATGTAATTGTTCAATCAGCGATTGAACGCCAACGTCGCTGTTGGGTTGTTGCAAGGTCAGACCTTGCGGCAACACGTAGATATCTAGAACCTCTTTACTGACATCGATCCCTACCCATGTTTTTTCTTCTGTCATCGTTTATGCTGGGGTTAAGTTATTTTGTCCCTTTGGTAACTCGTCCTTGCGAATACGAGGTTAATCCTCCAGCGATTGTTCGAGCTTGTCTCATCGGGATGACGGCGTGGCTCCGGTGGCTACCCAACGGTGTCAAGCACCTCGGTTGAACTGGATGTCCACGCCCTTTTTCAGAATATAGGCACCCAAGCTACAAAGCGGTATTTTTTACCTAGGTTGGGACGGGTTGCCTACTTCTCAAGATACAAGGTTGGGTTGAGGAACGAAACCCAACACAGAATTAGATAACCAACTAAAATAATCTATACTAAGCCAATAAAGCCCGTTTTATTGGGTTTGCTGCCTTCTATTGACAGTAGGCTAAAACTAATAAGTGGGTGGGTGGAATTAAATATAAGATGAACGTAGGTTGGGTTGAAGCATGAAACCCAACGCCTGCATGGGTTACGCTACCGCTAACCCATCCTACAAATAATTTTGCCTCCCTACTTAATTAATATCATCGTCGCAATTACTCGTGGACTGGAGACAACAACTGATTATTTTTACCCGTTATCCGGAATTGGGGAAAGTAAAAACCCGTATGATTCCGGCCTTAGCAGCCAAGGGAGCCGAAGAATTGCACCGAAAACTGGCCGAATATACTCTCGGTAAATTAGCGGGTTTGAAGAATTTTCTCTCTCTGATCATTTACTATCATGGCGGCAGCGAGGAAAAAATGCGTACTTGGTTAGGTGTGCATTATTCCTATCATTCTCAACGGGGAAAAGACTTAGGAGAAAAGATGCAAAATGCTTTTGCCGATGGTTTTGCCCAAGGGATGACAGCGATCGCTATTATTGGCACAGATTGCCCAGAAATCGGGGAAAAAGAGATTTTAGCAGCCTTTGAAGCCCTAAAAACCCACGATATGGTTTTAGGGCCGGCGTTAGATGGAGGATACTACCTAATTGCTTTAAAACAGGTCTTTCCAGAGCTTTTTGACGGTATTCCCTGGGGTACGGGGGAAGTCTTGGCAAAAACTCAGACAATCGCCGCTAAACTGGCTTTAAAAACCGCTTATCTGCCTAAATTAGCCGATATTGATCGTCCGGAAGACCTGCCCATCTTAAAAAATTATCTGCCGGAATTAAGGTTGAACGATGACGGGGGTTCCCATGCGGACTAAATCAAACAACACTTTCACATCCCGATTCCGCATCCGCACACAACCATGGGAAGCGGCGCTACCGAGGGAATTTTCCGCGGGGGTGCCATGAAAACCGATGGAATTTTTGCCGTCACTCCAAAAACCGATCCATCTTTCCCCTAGGGGACTATTGGGACCGGGGGTGCTGACTTTTCCCGTCCAGGGACTTTTCCAGACGGGATTGCGAACTAATTCCCGCACCTCAAATTTACCGGTGGGGGTTTCCCAGCCTTTTTTGCCGACGGCGACGGTAAATTGTGCTAAAACTTTACTATCTTGATAAATGTAAACTTTTCTCTCTTTCAGTTTCAGGACCAGATGGGTAGCGAGAGTTTGATTGGCCGCCGTATTCGGGGTGACAGTGCTGATTTGGTTAGCTTGGGCCGGATATACGGGTAAACAAGTTAATCCTAATCCGATGATTAAGAGGGTCAAATTTCGTTTGAACGCCATTATTCCCACACTCCTCAATTGCGATAGCGATAATTTTTAAGGATAGCAAATAGGGAACTGTTTGGAAGCTCAAGCCGCTTACACTGTGCCAGTTTTAGCTTCGTACTGCCGACAACCTTCACAGGGACCGGTGGGATTAACCGCACAACGCAAATGGGGGGAATAGGCATTAAAACGACAACTAAGATCACCGATCAAGGCCGGTTTATTTTCTGTCTCTAGAGGAATTGACAAAAAATCACTGGCCATCACCGGGCTGTATTCGTGACGATAGCGAATCCCTCTCAAACGGTTGCTTAATCTCTGTTGGGATCGGTTAATTAACCAGAGACTAACGAGAGAGGGAAAGATGGCAAGGATAAAAACAAGGGTTATCCTGATCACGATTTCAGTTTAGGCGATCACCAGTGCTGCTAACTTATTATCGAGGCCGGCGCTAGAAATTAGGCCATAACTAGGGAAGACTTCAGGGGTTCTTCCTTTTTGCTTTCATAAACTGCCCCAGAACTGGGGAATCCTCTGGTTAGTTCCCGGACTTTAATCTCACCTGCTTGCAGGGATTTGGTCAAAATTTCCATGGCAACCACGGGTTTACCCGCACCACAGAAGAATAAATCGGCGGCGAAATAGCCGTGTTCAGGCCAGGTGTGGATCGCGATATGAGATTCAGCTAAAGTCGCCGTCGCGGTAACTCCGTGGGGACTGAACTGGTGGACACACAAATCGATCAGCGTTGCTTCTCCTGCCGTAATTCCATCGAGGATAGCGCGACGAATGCGCTCGGGATCGTTGAGGAGGTCAGCAGGTACTTGCCAAGCATCGACAATCAAATGGGTTCCCAGTTTGGTCATTTTTTTTTCAATACTCCCTATCGAAAAACCTTCACAGATTTGCCAGTATAACACAATTTTTCTAACTTGTGCAAAAAAGATCGGGTTTTTCTCGGATACTTTCTCTAAAAAACTGGGACAGGGTGGGGGAGAAGGGTGTGGGGTGTGGGGTGTGGGGTGTAGGGTGTGGGGTGTAGGGTGTGGGGTGTGGGGAAGTGGGGAAGTAGGGTGTGGGGAAGTGGAAATTATGAATTATGAATTATGAATTATGAATGGGGGTGTGGGGTGTGGGGTGTGGGGTGTAGGGAGTGGGGAGCGGGAATTATAAATTATGAATTATGAAGTGGGGAGTGGGGAGAAGGGAGCAGGGAAAACAAATAAAAATAGTCTCCTGACTCCTATCTCCTATCTCCTATCTCCTATCTCCTGTCTCCTGTCTCCTGTCTCCTGAATCCTGTCTCCTGAATCCTGACTCCTGACTCCTGACTCCCGACTCCTGACGACCGACTCCTGACGACCGACTCCTGACGACCGACTCCTAACCCCACCAACAAACTTTTTCAGCAAACCCTAGGTACTAAAGTATTTAGCGGTGGGGTGATAGGTGATAATGGCGGTGGTGGATTGTTCTGGGTACAATTGTTCGCTTTCGTCCATAGACATCCCAATGCGATCGCCTCCTAACAGATCTAGTTGCTTGTATTGGTCCTGAATATTGGGACAAGCGGGATAGCCGAAACTATAGCGAGAACCCCGGTAACGCTGTTGCAGTATATCGCGGATATTATCGGGATCGAACTCTGCGAAACCTAACTCGCGACGGATGCGGGTGTGGGTCCATTCAGCCATGGCTTCGGCGGTTTGCACAGCCATGCCGTGATAATAGAGGTATTCGGTATATTCGTTGGCATCAAAGAGAGATTTAGCGTATTCCGTGGCGATTTCCCCCACTGTCACCGCTTGCATCGGGAAAACGTCGATGATACCGGATTCCTGCGGGGCGAAAAAGTCAGCAATACAAAGACGACGACCGGATTTCTGGCGAGGAAACTCAAAAATGGCGATCGGTTGCAGATTTTCGGGTTTTTCGCCCGCTTGTATCGATTCGGGATCGTAAATTAAGAGGGAATTACCGGACGACTGACAGGGAAAATAACCATAAATTAATGTGGGGTTTAGTAAATTTTCCTTGACAATTTTCTCTTTCCATGCTGCTAGAATTGGATGAACTTTTTCCTGTAAAAACTGGTCGTATTCTTGCTTCGATTGGCTTTGTGGTTTGCGGAATTGCCATTGACCGACAAATAAAGCTTGTAGATCTAAATACCAGAAAACCTCCTCGATGGGAATTTCTGCTGCTGTTAATATTTTAGTACCCCAGAAGGGCGGTGTTGGTCGGGGAATATCAACTGCCACCGCTTCGGACCGACGGGTATCAATAACTAATTCTTTGTCTAGGGTTCCATCGGTAAAAATAGTATCGGGATTAACCTTTAATTCTTCGGCAACAACCGGGGGTTTTTCTGCCTCGGCAAACTCCCCTAAAAAGCCTTTACTATCATCCCATTGACCCCCAGCTTTAGCGGGCATTAATTTATCCATAAAATGCAGGTCAGAAAAGGCATCTTTACCATAGATAACCTGTCCCTTGTAGGTTTTTTGGCAGTCATCATGGACAAATTTGGGAGTTAAAGCTGCCCCGCCAAGGATCACAGGAACAGTGATTCCTTTTTCATTAAAAACCTCTAGATTTTCCTTCATAAAAGCCGTCGATTTCACCAATAAACCGCTCATAGCGATACAATCGGCCTTATGTTCTTTGTAGGCTTCGATGATATTTTCTACTGGTTGTTTAATACCCAAGTTAATCACCTTATAGCCGTTATTGGTCAAGATAATATCAACTAGATTTTTACCGATATCGTGAACATCCCCTTTAACCGTTGCGATAATAAAAGTCCCTTTGGCATTATTATCCCCCTCTTTTTTCTCCATAAAGGGTTCTAAAAAGGCAACGGCTGCTTTCATAGTTTGGGCAGATTGGAGAACAAAAGGTAACTGCATTTGTCCTGAACCAAATAACTCACCCACTACCTTCATCCCATCCAGGAGGAAAATATTAATAATATCTAGGGGTGGATAGTCCTGTAAAGCTTGCTTTAAAGCTTCTTCCAGTCCCAATCTTTCCCCATCAATAATATGCTGTTTTAAGCGTTCCTCCACAGGTAAATTAGCATTACTAGAGGGGTCTTTTTTAGTAGTTTTACCCGCAAATAATTCGGTTAATTTGGTTAGGGGATCATAAACACATATATCGCCATCAAAACGACGATTATCATAGATTAAATCTCGACAAATTTGCTGATATTCTGGTTCAATTTTTGCCAAAGGAAGAATCTTATTAGCGCTGACGATTGCCCCATCCATACCCACCTGCATCGCTTCGTGAAGGAAGACGGAATTTAATACCTGACGCGCTGCCGGATTCAACCCAAAGGAGATATTAGACACACCTAAAAGAATGTGACATTCGGGCAGTTCTTGGCGAATTCGGCCCATTGCTTCGATAGTAGCCTTGCCATTTTCTCGGTCTTCTTCGATACCAGTAGAAATCGGTAAAGCTAGAGGATCAAAAAAGATTTCGTAGGGAGGAATTCCGTATTCTATCGCCCCATAATAGGCCCGTTTAGCTATCTGGAATTTTTTCTCGGCAGTGCGTCCCATTCCTTCTTCATCAATGGTTCCAATTACTACCCCCGCGCCGTATTTTTTCGCTAAATCCAAGACTTGATAAAAACGCGATTCCCCGTCTTCGTAGTTAGTAGAGTTGAGGATACATTTACCCCCCGCTACTTTTAACCCCGCTTCCATTTTTTCCCATTCGGTGGAATCTAACATTAAAGGTAGGGTGACATTATTAACTAAACGAGAGGCTAATTGGTGCATATCGCGCACCCCATCCCGGCCCACATAATCGACGTTGACATCGAGAATATGCGCTCCTTCTTTTACCTGAGCTTTCGCCATCGATACTAAACTATCCCAGTCTTCAACATTGAGAAGTTCCCGACATTTTTTAGAACCACTGGCGTTTAATTTTTCCCCGACAATAAGGAAAGAATTATCTTGAATATAGGGTTGGGTACTATAAATAGAAGCGGCGGAGGGTTCATAATGATAATGACGAGATTTCGGAGTTAAACCCTGACTTAGTTCCGCTAAAGCTTGAATATGGTCGGGACGAGTACCACAACAACCGCCGATAATTTGTACTCCCAAATCTTCGATAAAGTGCATTAAAGCCATTTTTAATTCTACGGGAGTGAGGCGATAGTGCGCTTGACCGCCGACATTTTCCGGTAAACCAGCGTTAGGAATACAAGAAACAATAAAAGGGGAATTTTCCGAGAGATATTTAATATGGGGTTTCATTAAATCGGGACCAGTGGCGCAGTTAAGTCCCAAAATATCGATTTTATAGGGTTGTAAAATAGAGACAACGGCGTTAATTTCCGTTCCTACTAACATCGTTCCCATGGTTTCCATCGTCACCGAAACCATGAGGGGCAATCGTTGACCTTTTTGCTGAAATACTTCTTCAATAGCATTTAAAGCCGCTTTAATTTGCAGGACATCCTGACAGGTTTCTACTAATAATAAATCTGCCCCGCCATCGTACAGACCCTCTACCTGTTCCACATAGGCATTTTTGAGCGTATCAAAGTCAATATGACCCAAAGTGGGCAGTTTTGTCCCCGGCCCCATGGAACCCGCCACAAAACGGGGTTTTTCGGGGGTAGAGTATTTATTAGCGCAAGCCTTGGCCAGTTCGGCGGCGGTTTTGTTGAGATAATAGGCTTGATCGGCTAAATCGTACTCGGCTAAAACTATCGAGGTTCCCCCAAAGGTGTCGGTTTCAATCACATCCGCACCCACTGCTAAAAAGGCTTCGTGGACTTTCGCTACGGCGCTAGGTTTAGTATGGACAAGATACTCGTTACAACCTTCATATTCTGCCCCACCAAAGTCCTCGGCCGTCAGATTTTGGCTTTGTAGGGAAGTTCCCATCGCTCCATCAAAGACGAGGACGGGATGCTTGGGACCGTTGAGGTAGTCAAGAAAGGGGCTATTCATAGAGAGATTTACTGCTATAGCATTTTGAAAGTTTATTGTAATACAGTTACTAGAAATCTGCTATGGTCGGCATTTCAGTTATCAGTGATCAGTTATCAGTGATCAGATTTGAGTTTTCAGTCGAGAAAGCCTATCAATCTAATTTTGTAGAACTAGACGGGCTAAACCAACTCCGGGATAATAATTACCGAGAATTTGTTGATAATCTAGGCCTTTTTCCGCTAATTTATAAGCTCCAGTTTGACTCATACCGCGACCACCGTGGGCCCAAGCGACAATTTCATCGGTGGCGGCATAAAGAGACTCGACTACACCCCCTTTATAGCTGAGAATCTGCCCAGCAGTGGCATTAACCGCCTGGTGAGTCGATTGATACTCCGAGCGAATGCCTTTATATACCTGCCAGCGCTGGGTATTGCCCAGATGAAACCAAGCATTAGCGGGGCGGATCATGTGTACTAGGGCGTAGGAACGGGCGGCGATCGCTTGTGCCTTTAAAGCGTGCATTGGCGCAGTGGAGTGCATTTCACTACCCACTACACTATAGAGATAGGCCTCTAAATTAACATGATTAACCACTAACAAGCGATCGCCTTGAGCAACAAGCAGCACTTTGCCCCGATACCAACTATCATCCACATAAACTAAACCATCGGCACTGGTGGGCTGCACA
Organism: Microcystis sp. LE19-10.1B; assembly: GCF_027530565.1. Taxonomy (NCBI): domain Bacteria; kingdom Bacillati; phylum Cyanobacteriota; class Cyanophyceae; order Chroococcales; family Microcystaceae; genus Microcystis; species Microcystis sp. LE19-10.1B. The sequence continues at coordinate 11,665 of NZ_JAPZQM010000563.1, forward strand.
AAAATCACCTCTGGCAGCGATAAATCGCCCATTTTTAAGCCATTGGCACCTGGAATGACTGGTAAACCCTCGTTAGTGGCAATCGTTTTTAAACCACGACCTTGGCGATCGGTGATCACCGCCGGCCCGTTAACTCCAATCAAAACACTGGCCACATCCCTTTTAATCGCCACGCGAATTTCTAGGACCGGCGGCGTATAATTAGCGGGAACCGCTAAAGGTTGTCTAGTTACCGGTTTGGCTGCGGCAGCGGGGGCAGTATTAGGGGAAGTATTAGGGGAAGTTTGAACCGATGGCGCTAATTTTTTCGGTGCCAAGGGGGAAGATTGGGGAGAGGGGGATAGTTTCGGCGATGGTGCGGTTAAGGGTGCGATCGGAGATGGGATAATAGGAGCAGGGGAGGCAGCAGTCTCTAGATTTGCCTGCGGTTGCGGGGTTTCTGGTTTTTCCTTGGCTAAATAAGTTAGGAGAATTGGCGTAAAAGTGGCGATCGACAGCAAAGGAACGGCACAATGACGCAGCAGGGAAAAATAGGTACTAGCAGCAAATTTCACTTTAATCACACCATCTTTAATTTTCTTATCTAACTTTACCATTCCCCTCTCAGGCCGGGCAATTCTAGAGAAAAACTCTCGTATTCTTGAGCTTGTTAGGACAAATAAGGCTGAAATAGTCAAGAAAAGCCGAAAAAATCCTGATAATTTTTATTTATGCCTACTGATTTGTTCCTTGCAGAGCAAATTATACAACAGAGGGAAATAGGAGAGTAATGATTCTGTAGGTACTGATTAAGTAGGTAGGCGTTAAAAATCATCAGATACCCCCCTTATCAAGGGGGGATTAAGGGGGGATCGGCACCCCCCTTATCAAGGGGGGCGGGGGGGATCGAACCTAAAATCCATTTTTAATTTAATTGTAACCAGCTACTTATCTCCATACTCAAATTAGTTGACAGAGATGTTTCAGGATTTTGAGAACTTCATATAAATCCCCCGGATTTCTCATGGCAAATAAACGAGAGGTTCCGTATAAAGGTTTACCGTCCCATAATAATTTAACAAATAAAAACTCGGAACCATTGGTCAACATTCCATAATTAGGACGGTTTGGATGAGGATTGACCATTAAATAAGCTAATAATTGCGGTAAACCTACTTCAACAGAATAAATAACCCGTTTTGATTCAATAATCATTACCCATAATTGCTCTTTTAGAATTAAAGTATCTAACCTTCCTTTAATTATTAAATCTTGATCTTCTGTAATAATTTCAACGGACTCTTCTGCTTTAATCTGAAAGGGAAATAGATAAAAGTTACCAATAAATAATAATGGGTCTAAAACCGTCATCCTCACCGAAGTTTCCAAAAAGGGAGGATAATTTAATAAGTTAAAATAACCTGTTTTGATTTTATCTAACAATTCTTTTTCTTGTTCAGAGATTGCTTCTAGGTCTTGCTGCCATTCCCCAAAAAAATGCTCATCTTCTATAAACTCTAGTTGAAAATGATTAATTAAATCTCTGAGAGTGACTTCTTTTGCTTGTAAAATTTGAACCATATTTACCACCTTAATTAAGACTTACGTTAACTGAATTGATAGCCGCAAACACGCACCCTGCGCCCAAACAATCCCTACGCCCAAAACCCATCCTAACCCTCCAGCAAACCCCGCACCTCCTCAATCCCAATCCTCAAAATATCAGCCACAGCAACGAAAATCTCCTCATCAAACCGGGTTCGTAGCGATCGTGAATTGGGATTCTTAGTTATTTTAATAAGATTATTTCAATTTGATCAGGTTAACGGTAAATGAATAATTTGGTTTTCATATTCATTGTCAAAAGAGCCTTTAGCAATTACAATTAATTCTAACAAATTATCACCAACACTTAAATCTTGATTGAGAATAAAAATTCCAGGAACATGACGATTTTGCCTGAAGTGAGCTATTAAATGAACGGGCATAGAGGCACGATTATCTGTCACTAAAATAAAACCCATTACCTCACACCAAATCAAAATTTCTGCATCTAATGTACCTAATTTTGGTGTATCTGGTTCACCAACTACTCGAACAATGATTTCTGGTTCTCGGCGACGCAATTGTTGAGGATACACCGAATTAACATTTTCATCAATTAAATATTTCAGTGTCATTAGCTTGCTGTTTGGCTGTTATTTCAGCTTTCAATTTTCTCAGTCGTTCAACCGAAGGCGGAGGATTTTTTTGCTGTTCTTCTCGCATTTTTCTTCCCCATTCTAGCCAGTCGGTGATGTATTGACTCACTTTTTCTTTTTCATGAAGATAATAAAGAATCGTCGCATATACCTGTTCTAGGGTTAAAGACGGATAAGTATTGGCAATTTCTTCGGGAGTTCTCGCTTGGTAAATAAAATCGTATAAAATGGTTTCAATACCGATGCGGGTTTCTTTTAGTCGGATATCGTTAGGGGCAAGAAAATTAAAATAGTCTTCGAGTTGCATGAGTTATCCTAATTGAAGATTCAAACTTCACTTTGTTTTCTAAGTAACATTGTTATCTTAATTATACTTGATCGTTGCCAAATAGTGCGATCACCTTGGTTTCTTAATTATTGACCTCTCCCCTAGACCCTCTCCTACAAGGAGAGAGGAGAAAGATTTAGCGAAGAGAGCGCAACAACAAACCTGGTTCGTTATTCCCCCCTTCCCTCCCAGGGAAGAGGAGTTAGGGGGGTTAGGTCAAACCCATCAACTATCATGATAGAATAAAAAAGCGAGATAGAGAAATTATAATGATTAGAGTTTATGCAGATACATCAGTATTTGGTGGTGTTTTTGATGATGAATTCCGAGAGGAAAGCCTAACTTTTTTTGAGCTAGTTAGAGGAGGTAAACTAAAACTGATAACTTCTTCAGTTGTTTTAAGAGAAATTGAACCTGCTCCTGAGAAGGTTCGACAATTTTTTTGCAGAGGTTATAACCTATACAGAGTTAGTTGAAATTACTGAATCTGCTTTACAACTGAGGCAAGCTTATATTGATTATGGTGTGGTGACTCAGAAATCAATGTTAGATGCGCTTCATGTTGCTTTAGCAAGTGTTGCTGGATGTACCATGATTGTCAGTTGGAACTTTAAGCATATCGTCCATTTTCCAAAAATTCCTCTTTACCGAGCGATTAATGTAATCAAGGGATATTCACAGCTAGATAGGGCTTGCTGAATAAATCTAAAAACCTTGTTGGATAAGACTTTTGGACTTTTTTCCCCTCAAAAAGTACCAGATATGGGAGTGATCAGGGGGAAATTCAGGGACTTTTTCCCTGAAAATTAGGTAATTGACCCCCTCA